>JBQCEJ010000224.1:0-2302 GCA_051960355.1 Verrucomicrobiota bacterium
TTCAATCGACAAAGCCAGTTCAGCAATGATTCTCTTCAAAGTGGGATTGCGTTCCTGCTTTTCCAGCACGCGCAAACCGCGCAGCAGCGGCAGACCGGCGTCCACCAGCGTGGCGAGCTGCCGGGTAAACGTGGTCAAAACTTTGGTTTTAACCTTGCCGCCCAGACCTGGAATACTGAGGTTGATCGAGCCCTTTTTACCCTTGCCCCGAGCCGGCTTGGAAGCAGGTTTGGACTTCTTGTCGGTTTTTTCCTTGAGCTTGTCGATCTCAACGATCTTGGTCGGAAACAGGCCCATTTCCTTTACCCGGCTGATGGCTTCATTCTGGCTGGTGACTTCCAAGGTGCCCTTGGTCTCCTTGCCCTTGTTATCCATCGCGACGTAATTAAATTTCGGCATAGACGCTCCTTCGCTCAGGTGTATTTGACCACTTCCTCAATAGTTGTATCGCCCTCAAAAATGCCTCGCAACCCGTCCTCCCGCAGGGTGACCATGCCGAGTTCCACTGCTTTTTGGCGAACCACGACAGTAGGAGCACGCTCGTTGATCAGGTTGCGAATGGCGTCATTGACCACCAGCAGTTCATAAATGCCCTTGCGGCCTTTGTAGCCGGTGTCGTTGCAGATGGAGCAACCGCGGCCGTAATAAAAGACTTTGTCACCCAGATCGTGCGGCGACAGGTTCAACATTGCGAGTTGGTTTTCGGTCGGTTCAAACGGCGTGCGGCAACCCTTGCAAATCGTACGTACCAAGCGCTGACCGAGCACACCCATGAGTGTGGAAGAAATCAGGAACGGCTCAACCCCCATGTCCACCAGACGTGTCACCGCGCCGGGCGCATCATTGGTGTGCAGCGTGCTTAAAACCAAGTGACCGGTGAGCGACGCCTGAATGGAAATCTGCGCCGTTTCAATATCGCGCATTTCACCGACCATGATGATGTCCGGATCCTGACGCAGGAAGGAGCGCAATGCCTTGCTAAAAGTCAGGCCCGCGGCTTCATTGATCGCCACTTGCATGATGCCTTCAATATCATACTCGACCGGATCCTCAGCGGTCAGCAGTTTGGAATCGATGGAATTAACACGCGCCAGGCAGGCGTAGAGCGTCGTGGTTTTGCCGCAACCGGTTGGGCCTGTAACAACAAAAATCCCGTTGGGCCGGTTGATGGCGTCAGTGACGTAATCGAAAACGTATTTGGGAAAGCCGAGTGATTCCACCTGCAGGTTTACCGCGGAACGGTCGAGCACGCGCAACACAACGGATTCGCCGAAGGCGGTAGGCAGAGTGGAAACACGCAAATCGATCTGCCGATTTCCCAGCGAGTATTTGATGCGTCCGTCCTGTGGCAAACGCCGCTCGGAAATGTTCAGACTCGCCATGACCTTGATGCGCGACACAACAGGAAGCGCCAGATGCTTGGGAGGCGGCGACATCTCGTAAAGCGCGCCGTCAACGCGATAGCGAATTCGGAATTCCGTTTCAAACGGTTCGAAATGAATATCGCTGGCCCGATCCTGCACCGCCTGCATGAGCACGAGATTCACAAACCGGACAATCGGAGCCGCGTCCGCCAGATCCGCCATCATTGCGGCGTCATCGGTTCCCTCCAACTGCTCGACGTTTTTGGCAATCTCCGCATCAGCGCCCAGCTCTTTCAGAATTTCCGAAACGCTGTCGCCATCGTCTTCACCGTAGTATTTCTCAATGAGCTTGGCGATGTCAGCCGGGTTTGCAATTACCGGCTGAATGTCCCGCTTCACGATGAAGCCGACTTCGTCCACCCGCGCAGGATTCAGGGGATCTTCAAAAGCAATCTGCACGGCAGAACCGGACATGCCGACCGGAATGCAGCGATACATGCGGGCGGTGTTCGCCGGGACGGTTTTGATCAGCTCCGGTGGAAAGTCGCGCTTGTCCAGTGAGACCACCTCGGAACCCATGTAATTGCTGATCGTCTGGAGAATGGCATCGAGATCAAGGATGCCAAAATCCTGAAGAATCTGGCCAACGGGTGTCCCCGCCCGCTTATGCTCGGCGGCCACTTCTTCGTATTGCAGATCGTCAATGAGCCCTTGCTCTCTGATCAGCGACAGCAATGGATTTGAGATTTCTTCCGACATATTAGCAATTCGTCACTTGCGCGGGGCGGCATCCACGCCCACTGCTTGCGCCAACTCCAATTCCTGCAACTTGGCCTGCACGGTGATGGGATCCTGCGCTTTGGTGATGACCTCTTCGCGAGCAATCATTCCCGCCAGATATTTTTCAATCAGGAAGCTGTCCAATGTCACCATGCCGA
>JBQCEJ010000225.1:0-38943 GCA_051960355.1 Verrucomicrobiota bacterium
GAACTTCCTTAACCGGAAGAACGAGGCAGACCAGCGGGTCTATGAGTTACTGGCCCAAAAATTCCAGCTTTTCGAAGGTGTCTTTGGCGCGAGCGACGAAGTCCTGGGTGCCATTGAATCCGGCGTGGATTTCGAGAAGCGCATCAATGACATTTACCAGCGGTGTCGCAAGCACGAGGAAATCAAAACCGCCTTCGACAAACTACAACTTGAGTTAAATCTGGAAATCAATTCGGCGATGACGCAAACCCGCCGCAAGCTGCTGGAGAACTTCGACGACGATGTTCGCGACAAGCTGAAAATGCGGGACGAGAAGTCCAGGGCCTCTCTGAACAAGTTTGAGCGGTTGCTGATGCAACTCACACGGCACGAGTTGAGCGGTCACGCTGAGTTCGCAGATGATTCTGAATTCACACTGAAGTCTTGTCCATTTCCCGGTGAGATTCCGTTAGGCCGCTATGAGTTACCGCGTCGTTCTGGAGAAGCGCATCTCTATCGACTCGGCCATCCGCTCGCAGAATCAGTTCTCGCGCAGGCAAATAGACGGGAACTTTCTCCGGCGGAAATTCAGTTCGATTATTCCGCACACGATGGAAAGATCTCACTTCTGAAACCGTTGGCCGGCGAATCGGGATGGTTGACGCTCTCGCTATTCAGTGTTGAATCGCTGCACCAAACGGAAGACCGATTGATTTTTTCAGCGATGACAGATGGCGGGCACGTTTTGGACGAAGAAATATCTCAACGACTGTTTTCCCTGGCTGGCTCGACGGAATCGCGTGTGTTCAATGTTCCGCCAGGCGAACTGGAAACCGTCACACAGCAACGGAAAGCGACCATTCAGCGAGAAATTACCGAGCGGAACGCACAGTTCTTCGAAGCCGAAGCCGACAAACTTGAAGGCTGGGCAGACGATATTAAGCTGGGGCTCGAACGGGAAATCAAAGAGCTTGACCGCCAAATCAAAGAGGCACGGCGGACCGCGACGCTGGCGCTCACTTTGGAAGAGAAGTTGGCAGGACAGAAACTGATCAAGGCACTGGAGGCGCAACGTGGCAACAAGCGCCGTTCCCTCTTCGATGCACAGGACAAGGTGGATAAACAACGCGATGAGTTGATTGCCAACATTGAACGAAAGTTAACGCAAAATGCCGCGCTGTTACGGCTTTTCACGGTTCGTTGGAAAGTGGTTTGAATCCTATGGACACTCCATCTCAAAAACTCGCGTCGAAAATCGTTGAGCGTCTTGTCTCAGAGAAGCTGCTCAACGTTGAAGCTGGGAAGAAGCTCCTGCCAAAGTTAATGGCTGGAAAACTCAATGCCGAAGATTGGCGATTGCCGATAGAAACCTCCGACAAAAAGGAGGCGAAACCGTGAACACAGCGCCATTGGCCAAGCTGACGATTGCTCACCTTCGCGGCTCCGTGGTTCCATTCAACCTTCCATTTGAAAAGAATAAAAAACTGACTGTGATTTATGGCGAGAATGGTACGGGCAAGTCCACTATTTGCGATGCATTCGATTTCATTGGAAACGGCAAGGTAGGGTCTTTAGAGAACAGAGGGTTGGGCAGAACTTCCAAATATTGGCAATCCGTCGGAAAGAAGGCCACTGACTTGTCCGTCACCTTGGAAACCTTGTCTGCCGATCCAAAGAAACCTGATTCATGTCAGGCAATAGTAGGAAAAAGCGATGTCGTCGTAACTCCCTCGGCATTGCGTCCAAAGGTGGAAGTTTTGAGGCGCAGTCAGATTCTCGGACTGATCGAGGCCAAACCCGGAGATCGCTATGCGGCAATCAGTCGCTTCATTGACGTTTCGGGTATCGAGGCGTCAGAAGCGGCTCTTCGCGACTTGATTCGTGGTCTAAAAGAAAGCCGTGAAATTGCGATTGCTCGGGTGCAGGAAAATCTGGAGAGCTTGATCGTTTTTTGGGAAGCGGCTGGGAAACAAGGGAACGATCATCTTGCTTGGGCCGAGGAAGAATCCAAGAGAGCACCAGAAAATTCTGCTGAAGAGCTTTCAGCCTTGGACGGTTTGCAAACCGCTTTCAATCGTCTGACAGACTATCCAGCACAATTGAAAATCGCCGACCACAACGTGACCGTTGCGCAGCAGGCAGTGGTTGATGCGAGGAAGAAGTCAGAGGAGTGCGCCAAATCAATTGCTGCGGACGCAGGCGAGACAATGGGCATTCTCGAAACCGCCAGTGCCTTTTTTCACAAGCACCCCAATCCATCCACATGCCCATTATGTGATAGCTCCGAAAAGGTGGACGGACTGGCGCAGCGGATCAAACAACGCCTGGAGCAGTTTTCTACGTTGCAGGCTGCTCTGCAAGATCAGAGGACAGCGGAGACCAGCCTACAGCGCGCCATCCAGCAATCGGATACTTTGAAAGGAAATGCCAAAAGGCACGCCCAGGATTTTGAAAAAGTGCGGGGAAGATTGACTGAGTGGCCAAAGGACATTGAACTTCCCAAGAGCGCTGCGCCTGAAGACGCCGCCAGGTTAGCTGAATGGCTTGAGAAAAATGCCCTTCTTCCGACTCAATGGAAGAAAGTCGAAATAGCAAGGCAGGATCGGAAACAATTCCTAACCTCACTCAAGTCGGCGCTGAAAACCTTTCAGGATAATGTCAAAGCACAGAAGGAACTCGATGCATTGCTGCCCAAGCTGTCCAAGGCACTTGAGATCGTTGAAGAAGAGCGCAGAAAACTCACGGATGAAGTCCTTTCCAAAATCGCCGGTGAAGTTGGTCGCATCTACGAAATCGTTCACCCGGGTGAAGGGCTCAACAAAATTAGCCTGGAATTGGATCCCAAGAAGCGCGCATCCCTGGAAATCGGAACCGACTTCTATGGAGAAAAAGGCGCTCCGCCCCAAGCCTTTTTCAGCGATTCGCATCTCGACACTCTGGGTCTTTGCGTTTTTCTCGCCCTGGCGGCGCTGGATGGGCCGGAGAAAACAATTCTGGTCCTCGACGATGTTCTTGCGAGCGTCGATGAGCCTCACGTCGAACGGTTAATCGAAATGCTCTACGCCGAAGCGGTGAAATTCCGGCATTGCGTCATTTCTACCCATTATCGGCCATGGAAGCAGAAGCTACGCTGGGGCTGGTTGAAAAACGGTCAATGCCATTTCATAGAACTGACCAGATGGACTGATCAGCGTGGCCTCACTCTTATCCGAAGTGTGCCGGATGCGGACCGCTTAAAGATTCTGCTCGCGGAGTCGCCGCCTGATCCACAGCTAGTTTGTGCCAAGGCGGGAGTGATTCTGGAAGCCATCCTCGATTTCATTACCCAGATTTACGAATGCTCGATCCCGAGACGTCCGGGCGGCCTTTACACACTCGGCGATCTCTTGCCTTCCATCGACAAAAAGCTCCGTAATGCGTTGACCGTCGAAATCATGGCAAGGGACGAAGTCGGAACAGTCACCTATACATCCGTTAAGCTGGCGCCCATTCTCGACGAATTGATTCGAATTGCGCAAACCCGAAACGTTTTCGGATGTCACTTCAACACGCTCTCATTTGAACTGCTGGAAACGGATGCAATTGGTTTTGGAAAAAATGTCCTGCATTTGAGCGAAGCAATCACTTGCCCTGAAGCGGGCTGGCCGAGAAGTGACAAGTCTGGAAAGTATTGGGCAACGTCCGGAGAAACGCGGCGTCTGCATCCTTTGCAACAACCGACCTGATCCTTTGAGCGAGAAGTTTACCGTCAACTTCAAGACCTCAACCGGGCATCACGTTCGGGTGACATTGGGATATTTTTGGCAGGAACTATCGGACTCCGACCGCCTCTTTGGATACAAACCCAAGCAGTTTCATGCGGTTCACGTTTATTCGACTGAAGACACCTTCCCGCGGCACTTGCAACTTCGGCATGAATACCTGGCCGACAAGGATTACCAGCCCAAAATCGAAGCTGATTTGAAAATCTGGCTCGCCTCGATAATGAACGACAAACGGCATGGCGACTACGATTGTGTTGAAGACTTCCTGATAGATTTGGCAGACTCTTTCGAGCATCTGGCTGCTGAAACTGGCGATCTCATCCATCATCTGGCAGACCCTAGCATGGAAAACGATCCATCGCTGCTTGGGTTTGAAGTGGATGACGAGCCGAAGGAAGAAGAGCCAGAACGTTGAGTGCGATGATTTCAAAGAAGCAAAAACTTGAACTGACGTGGATTGGGAAGGAAAACCGACCACGCCTGGAGCCGCGCATCCTGCTGGAGGACGCGGAGAAATCCTATCACGCCAAACACCGCGTCACCGACAATGATCTGTTCGATAACCGGCTCATTTTTGGCGACAATCTGCTCGCCCTCAAAGCGCTCGAACAGGAGTTCGCCGGCAAGATCAAGTGCATCTTCATTGACCCGCCTTACAACACCGGCAGCGCTTTCAGTCATTACGATGACGGCATTGAACATTCCATTTGGCTTTCGCTAATGCGTGACCGACTCGAATTGCTACGCAAACTGCTTTCAGAGGACGGGGTGATATGGATTACTATTGACGACAACGAATGCCATTACCTCAAAATCCTTTGCGACGAAGTTTTCGGACGGGAAAATTTTGTCGCAAACGTAATTTGGGAGAAGAAATCGTCATCGCAGTCTAACGCACAATGGCTTTCTGATTCCCACGACCATGTTCTAGTCTTTGCGAAAAACAAAGAAATTTGGCGTCCGGCAAAACTCGCAAGAACGGATGAGCAGAACGCAATTTACAAACACTGTGACGAATACGATGGAATAGACGCTAAAGGAAAAAGATATGGACGCGGTCCGTGGTTCCCTGGGGATTTCACAATCAGTCTTACAACCGGCCAGCGCGGGAAACAGTTTGCCAAAACAGGCGTCTCCGCAAATTTGTATCCAATCACCACTCCCTCCGGGCGCGAGGTGATGCCTGCAAAAGGTAGGTGCTGGGCATACACAAAAGATTCGTTTGAACGTCTAAAGGCCGATAAGAGAGTGTATTTTGGCAAGGATGGAAGCAGCAAGCCAACGATCAAAAGATTCTTGTCCGAAATTGAAGACCAAGGAGTCGTTTGTCCAACCGTTTGGCACTATTCAGAAGTTGGCGAAAACCGAATTGCAGCAGTCGAAGTCAAAGCCTTCAACGAAGCGGATCCTTTTTCGGCCCCGAAGCCCGAACTGCTCCTTAAACGAGTTTTGGAACTTTCTACTAGCCCTCTTGATTGGGTTCTCGACTCCTTCGGCGGTTCAGGCACGACGGGCGCAGTCGCTCACAAAATGGGCCGTCGGTGGATCATGGTTGAGTTGGGTGAACATTGTCACACGCACATCATTCCCCGGCTCGAGAAAGTGATTGATGGTGCAGACTCCGGCGGGATTACAGAGGCTGTCGCCTGGAAAGGCGGCGGCGGGTTCCGTTATTACCGGCTCGCACCGTCGCTCCTGGAAAAAGACAAGTGGGGCAATTGGGTCATCAGCAAGGAGTTCAACGCCGCCATGCTCGCTGAGGCGGCTTGCAAGCTGGAAGGTTTCCAATACGCGCCCAGCGACACAGTGTATTGGCAGCACGGTCACTCCACTGAGCGGGATTTTATTTACGTCACCACCGCGCACCTGACCGCTGACCAACTCGCGCAATTGAGCGATGAAGTCGGGCCAGAGCGCACGCTGCTGGTCCTTTGCGCCGCCTTCCGCGCAGGCACCCAGAACGTCACCGACCGGTTTCCCAACCTGACCGTGAAGAAGATTCCGAAACAGGTCCTCTCCCGCTGCGAATGGGGTCATGACGATTACAGCTTGAAAGTTGAAAACCTACCCAAAGCGCCGCCTCCGCTCCCGGCGGTGGACAAAAAGGGTCAGCAAACCCTGTTTTCAGAGGAGCCCGGTCGATGAAACCCTGCCTTGTCAAAGCCCCCGAGCGGAGTTAGCGTCATGCCTAGTGAAGAGCCAGACAAGACAGTTTCAACCAGTCAAACCGCTTCTCACCCAGAAGCAGCTTGCGCAGATCTTGTCCAATCGGCGCTCCATTTCCTCCGCCGAAGCTCATCGCCAGATGGCCGCCCACTTGGGCCGTCCTCTGTCGCCAGGCAGAAAGCTGACCTTCGTCAATGGGCGCAAGGTCTGGGCTTGCTGCTGACGCCGGACTGGCTTCCCACTATTCCGCTTCGAGGCGGACAGGAACACGATCTCTATCACGACACGCTGTCGGACCGCTATTTCAAGGTCACCCGCGAGGGCGTTTTCGGCTTCTCCCCCGGTATTGAACTCGCGCTGGTTTCCTCTGGCGAAGACGCCCGGCGTTTTCATCTCTGGGAAGCCACCCCCGTGGAGTATTTGGAACGCCTCGCCCTGCACAACCAACTTGTCCCGGAAATTAACCGGCTGGAAGGCGTCTTGGATCAACCCGATGGCGACATGGCCGTCGTCACCTCCCAGCCGCGGTTCGATATTGTACCGGTTACGGAGTCGGAAATTGACGCGTGGTTTGCCGGACTGGGCTTCACCCGAATTACGCGCTCCGCCTATTACCGTGCCGACGACAACTTGGGAGTGTTTGACGCCCACGACAAAAACGTCGTTCGTGCCGGGACTTCGTTGATCCCATTTGATATCATTCCCTGCCGCCCGGCCGAAGGGTTCCTGAAGTTCATCGAAGACACCCTGGCCGCAGGGCATACCCTCACGGCGCAGCGCACTGCCACCACTTCATCTCGTTCAAAATGAAACCCCAGGTAAATGCCATCTCCGGTCGTCTGAGTCTGCGCCCGCCGCAACGTCGTTCGCTCGAAATCCTCGACCGGCTCACGGAAATCGTCCCACCAAACAAGGGTTATGATCTGCCCGCCGCGCTGGAGATCATCAAGGGCGAGTTCCCGACGGTAAGCGATTTCGAGCGCGAGTTTCCCTCCCTTTGCTTTGCGCTGGCGACCGGCGTTGGCAAGACACGGCTCATGGGTGCTTTCATCAGCTACCTGCACCTCGCGCACGGCATCAACAATTTCTTCGTCATGGCTCCGAACCTGACGATTTACAACAAGCTGATTAACGACTTCACGCCGAACACGTCCAAATACGTGTTCAAAGGCATCGCCGAATTCGCCACCGATTCACCGGAGATCATCACCGGCGACAACTATGAAGCCAAGGCAGGCACGCTGTTCGACCAGGTGCTTCGGTGCAAGATCAACATCTTCAACATCTCCAAGATCAATTCCGAGGTTCGCGGCGGCAAATCCCCGCGCATCAAACGTCTCTCGGAATACATTGGCGAAAGCTATTTTGAATATCTCGCCGCGTTGCCCGACCTCGTGCTCATCATGGATGAGTCCCATCGCTATCGCGCCAGCGCTGGCGTGCGGGCGATCAACGAGTTGAAGCCGGTCATCGGCTTGGAATTGACGGCAACGCCGATGGTCGAAACCTCCAAAGGCGCGGTGCCGTTCAAGAACGTCATTCTCGATTATCCGCTCGGCAAGGCGATGGCCGACGGATTCGTGAAAGAGCCAGCCGTCGTCACGCGCAAGAATTTCAATCCCGCCGGAATGACGCCGGAGGCCATCGAGCAGATGAAGCTCGAAGACGGTATTCGCTTGCACGAAAGCGTGAAGGTCGAACTGGAGACCTACGCTCGGGAGAGCGGCAACGCCATTGTGAAACCGTTCGTCCTCGTGATCGCCCGCGATACCACGCACGCCGGGCAGTTGATGAAGCTGATTCAGTCCGAGGATTTCTTCAAAGGCGCATACAAGTCCAAGGTCATCCAGGTGGACTCCAGCAGGACCGGCGCGGAGGAAGACGAAATGGTCGAGCGTTTGTTGAAGGTAGAGCACAACGATGAGCCGACCGAAATCGTCATTCACGTGAACATGCTCAAAGAAGGGTGGGACGTGACGAATCTTTACACCATTGTCCCGCTACGCGCCGCCAACGCGCGCATCCTGATCGAGCAGTCCATCGGGCGCGGCTTGCGTTTGCCGTACGGCAAGCGCACCGGGGTCAATGCAGTGGACCGCCTGAACATCATTGCGCACGACAAGTTTCAGGAAATCGTGGATGAAGCGAAAAAGCCCGATTCGGCCATTCGTCTGCAACAGGTCATTCTTGAGCCTGACAAACTGACCGAGAAAACCGTCACCGTCGTTTCACAGCCGCAACTGGCGAGCAAGCTCGGCTTTCAACCCGAGCAGACCACAGCGAGCACCCTTGTTCCCCAATCCGCCGAGTCGCCGGTGTTTACCACGCCGGAAGATCAGAAGGTTGCTCAAATCACCTACGAGGTGATCCGCAAGCTGGAAAATCAGCCGCAGAAGTTGCCGAGCGTCTCATACCTGTCCAAACCGGAAGTGCAGGCAGCGGTGTTGAAGGAAGTCCAGACGCAGTATCGGCCATCCCAACTGGAGATCGAAGGCGTGGCCAAGCAGCCAGATTTCGCGGCCATCGTAGCCAGAACCACGGAAGTCGTGATTCAGCAGACGATTGATATTCCGCGCATCCTGGTCGTGCCGACCGGCAAAGTGCAATCCGGCTTCAATCCGTTCACCTTGAATCTCTCGACAATCAAATATCCGGTCGTTTCAGAAGAGCTTTGGGCCAAGCATCTGCGAACGGATCAGGTGGACGTGATTGCCATGGGTAAAGGCGGCATCGAGGAAGCGCGTCTCGAAGACTACGTTGTAAGCGGCTTGGTGGATTTTGACGATGTTTCCTACGACGCCCATGCCGACCTGCTTTATGACCTCGCAGCCCAGGTCGTGAAGCATCTCCGCAGCTACCTTCCTGACGAGCACGAGATCAGCAAAGTGCTGCGCTGTTACCAGCGCGACATCGCCCGCTTCGTCCACGCGCAGATGCAGGAACACTATTGGGAGAAGGCTACCGGCTACGAAGTGAAAATCAGCAAAGGCTATTCAGAATTAAAGCCCAGCGCATACACCGCCTCGGCCGCCGAGCCGGTGCTCGATTATCGCCAACCGCCTTCCGACAAGAGCAACATGGCCAAGTATTTGTTCGGTGGCTTCAAACGGTGCCTCTACCCGGTGCAGAAGTTCCAATCCGACAGCGAACGCAAACTGTCCGTGATTTTGGAGCGTGAAGCCGCAAAGTGGTTCAAGCCAGCAAAGGGGCAATTCCAGATCTTCTACAAATCGGGCGCTGACCATCTCGAATACCAACCCGATTTCGTCGCCGAAACCGACGGGGTGATTTACATGCTTGAGCCCAAGGCAAAGAACGAAATGGCCGACGCCGAGGTTGTCGCCAAAAAGGAAGTGGCGGTGAAATGGTGCGGGCAAGCCAGTGATCATGCCGCTACGCATACCGGCAAGAAATGGCATTATCTTCTGATCCCCCACGACGCCATCGCCGAAAACATGA
This sequence comes from Verrucomicrobiota bacterium, assembly GCA_051960355.1. GTDB lineage: Bacteria > Verrucomicrobiota > Verrucomicrobiia > Limisphaerales > DASXHY01 > DASXHY01. Next base: position 9,369 of record JBQCEJ010000225.1, read on the forward strand.
CGCTGGAAGGTTTGGCGAAGCAATACAAAGTGAACTGACATTGAAATCCACGGCTTACCTGGTCGAAACCGTGGGACAGTCAGGGAAAAGGCATGGGAACTTGAAAGTGGTGCCCCGGTACGGACTTGAACCGTAAACCAATTGATTAAGAGTCAACTGCTCTACCATTGAGCTACCGAGGCAACCGGTAGAGCGGAGAAGATTGTCGCCCGCAGGACGTTTGTCAATCTTCGGATAGACCAATGACCGTTTTTTCTTGAAGCAAAATCTTCGCTCCGAATTCCCGCTTGCAAGCATTCAAGCTTGATTGCATGCGTCACTCAGATCGAAGTTCCAGCTTCCGCCGATCCTCCCTTTATTTTTCCGTAGTCAGGGTGCCGCTGAGTTGAACCGATTTACCCGCTTTGAGTTTGAGATCAGCAGTGAGATCGCCATAGCGCACTTTGCCGCCCGTGCCGGTCACGCTGCGAATCACGGCGTTCTTCAACTTGCCGCCAGCCCAGGTCAGGTCCACTTCGAAACCGCCGCGGGCGCGCAGCCCTTTCACGGAACCGGATGGCCAGACTAATGGGATTGCGGGCAGAAGATTGATTTCGCCTTCGTGACTTTGCACGAGCATTTCCGCCATGCCAGCTGTGACTCCAAAGTTGCCGTCCGCCTGCATTGGCGGGTGCAGCCCGAACAAATTCGGACAGGTGTTCCGGGCAGAGAAGAGCTGCTGCAACATGCGATGCGCATTGTCGCCGTCGTGCAACCGCGCATACAAAGCCGTGCGCCATGCAAAGGACCATTCGCGCACGTCGCTCGCAGCATCAATTCCCCGAGCGTCGAGCGAAACTCGGGCGGCTTTCGCCAATTCCGGCGTCTTCACGATGCTAATCTGATTACCAGGGTAAACCGCGAAGAGATGCGACGTGTGGCGATGATGATCGTTGGGCGTGTCGAGTTCCGGATTTTTCGAAACAGCGTTGGTTCCGGTCTTCTCGGTCATCCATTCGAGCAATTGTCCCCAGCTTCCAATTTTTGGCGTGACCAGCTTATCGCGCATGGTGGCGATTTTATCGCGATAAGCCCGATCCACACCCAGCGCATCGCTGGCCTGAATGTAGTTGTTGAACAAATCCCAAACAATTTCCTGGCTGTAACTCACGCCATCTTCCTCGGGACCGTGTTCTGGCGACCACGCATTCGGAACGATCAGACCGCCGTCGGGCATGGTTTTCAGATGATCCTCCCAGAATTCGCAAGTTTCCTTGAGAATCGGATACGCAACCGTCCGGAGATACTTCTTGTCACCGCTGAATGCGTAATGTTCCCACAGATGCTGGCAGTACCAGGCATTCGCGGTCTTGTCCCACTTCCATCCCATGCCGCCCATGACGTTGTGCGATGTGCGGATGGCAAACCCGCGGGAGGTCATCGCGCCTGAAGTTGTTTTGAAATCCGGCGACGCGGCGGTGGCCTTGCGCCAGGCGGGAAGCTGGCTGGCGATCAGGTCAAAGAACGGCACGTGACACTCGGCCATGTTCGCGACTTCGGCAGGCCAGTAATTCATCTGCACGTTGATGTTCGCATGGTAATCGGAATGCCAAGGCGGATCGTTGCGATCGTTCCACAGGCCCTGCAAGTTCGCTGGCAAGCCGCCGGGACGCGAACACGAGATCAACAGATAACGGCCATATTGAAACAGCAGTTCCTCCAGCTCAGGATCCACGGTGTGGACCGCGGCGAGTTTGCGTTTGTCTGTCGGTTGCGAATTTTGTTCCGGCGACGATTTTCCAAGGTCGAGCGCGACGCGGTTGAAGAGTGATTGAAAATCTCTGACGTGTTCCGCCTTGAGCGTGGCAAAGCTTTTCCGCGAAGCCGCCGTCAATGCCGCGCTCAGGCGTTTGTGCGGCGGCTCACCGCGATAATGCTTCACGTAGTCCATCGCGTAGTCCGTGCCTGCAACGATCAGGAAGGTGAGGCGATTGCAGTTCTTGAACTCCAACGTCGTCCCGCTGGCCCGGAGCGAACCGCCCTCATGCAACGCGAGTAGTTGCCACTCAAATTTCAAACCATTGTCCAGCGCGCCGGAAACGATCAGCCGATTGCCTTCCGCTGCGACGCGGGCATTGTGCGAATCGGCCAATTCGATCGTTCCCGTATAGCTGCCGGGCTTATCCGCAGTGAATTCCGCCGCGAGCACGTCCGCGGGATGACTGCACAAATATTCGCGCTGAAAGGTCACACCGTGCGATTGATAAACGACCTTGGCCACGGCGTTGCTGAGATCCAGTTCACGGCGATAGTTGGAGTTGGTTTCATGGCCGGGCAAATTGATGAAGATGTTTCCAAACGTCTGATAGGAGCCCATTTTTTGATAGTCGCCCGAGAGGTTTTCGTCGCCGGTCCAGAGGCTGTTCTCATTGATGTTGATTCGTTCACGCTCAGGCACGCCGAAGATCAAACCACCGAGACGTCCGTTGCCGATCGGCAGCGCTTCGTTCATGGGATTTTTGGCCGGCTGCTCAAACCAGAGGGTCAAGTCCGCAGCGAAGCTGGTTTGGATCAACTGCCAAATAACGACGGCGCCTATAAATAACTTTTTCATGATCTGCTTGCTGTGCGTCGGTTTGGACGGAACAGCGGGCGGCTCATTCACGCCCGGGTTACTCGCCAAGGTTGCGGCGCAGCAGCGCGTTCAAGCGGGCCGGCGAGAGGATCGTCACGGTCTTGTCTTTGACGGTCAGAAGCTTTTGCTGCCGGAACTTGGCCAATGTGCGGGAAAACGTTTCGCTGACCGTGCCGAGTTCGGCCGCCAGCACGCGCTTGGTCATGGTCAATTCGATGCGCGCCGGCTGTTCGCTGGCGGGATTGGGACAGCGCTTGATCAGCCAGTTGGCCAGCCGGGTTTCCACATCCTTCAAGGTCAGGTCTTCGAGTTGGCCGACGAGCACGCGCAGATGACTGCTCATCGAGCCGAGCATGCGCAGCGCGAGTTCCGGCTGGCGTTGCAGCAGGGCGAGAATGCCGGCCTTTTGAACGAGCAGAACCTGCGAGGCCTCAAGTGCACGCGCATCGGCGGGATAACCCTTTTCGGAAGCCAGCGCCACTTCGGCAAAAGAATCGCCGGTGCGGAAGACGTGGATGATCTGTTCCTTGCCCGCGGCGCTGACGCGATGAACGTTCACCGCGCCGCGCTGCACAATGTAAAAACCCACAGCGGGATCGCCTTCGTGAAACAAATAATCCCCTTTATCAAGCGCCTTCACCACGGTCACGGCGGCGATATTTTCCAGATCCTGCAGCGGCAGTCCGGTGAACAACTGACAACTTCGGAGCGTGTTGACGATGGCAATGGTTTTGAATTCGTTCAGAGCGGCGGACATGCGAACGATTCAAGCAGTTTCCCGCCAAAAGTAAACCAGCCAGTCCGCCCCTGCCCCACGCTCAACCTTGGATGCAAAACCTTCACTGCTCAATTTCTCAATCAACGGCGAGGGCAGAAAGGGTGCGATGACCAGCAAGCCTTTGCCCGCAGGCAGCGCGTCCACGCGCTTGCGAATTTCAGGAAAGGGCTCGGTGCCGCCGCGAATCATCTCGCGCACGTCGAACCGCTTGAAAGCAGTGATCGGAGGAGTGCTCATTGGCTGTTCATGGTTTTAAGTTTTTCGATAACACCGTCCGTCGGGAGATTCAAGCCCGGCTGTTGAAACACGATTTCACCCTCGGCATTCAATACCGTGATGAGATTGGAATGCGCGAATTGCCCGCTCGCATCCTTCCGATAATTCACGCCGAGCAAAGCCGCCAGTTCACGCACATTGTCCGGCTCACCCCGCAACAGCGTCCAGTCGGCCTTTGGCAGATCGCGTTCAATCCGCATCGCGTGCAGAGCCTCTGGCGTGTCGCGCTCGCTGTCAAACGAGATCAGCGTGAAACCCACGTTCGTGCGCAACGCTTCCGGCAAGGCGCTGGCAATGCGCTTGAGGTCGTTCACCAGGATGGGACACGTGTACTGGCAACTGGAGAAAAACATGATCACGACCTGCGGCTTGCCGCGCAAGGCGCCGAGCCGGATCGGCTTCGCTTCGTCTGTCGTCCAGATCGAATCAATTTGATAAAGCGACTTGTCGGTGAACGTCGCCGGCGCGAGTGTTTTGGAGCAGCACGCAGGCAAATCAGGACTGCTGTTCCTTTCCGGGGCTGGTGCGGCGCCTGCAATCGACCAAGCCAAAGCGGCGGCCAGCAGAATTGTTGGAGTCTTCATAAATCTTTGGCGCAACGGAAGCCCAAGTTGTGAACGGAATAATCTGCCTTGAGGCTGCTGCGAAATCCGTAGCGCATGAACGCGGGAAAATTTTCGACGTCTTTCGCTCCAACCGATCCAGCGCCGCAGAAGCGTTCTCGGTCAAGCCCGCTGTCGTTGCGCGCGTCGCCAGTGACGGTGGCGGTGTTAAAGTCGGAAACCCATTCCCAGACCAGCCCATGCAGATCATGCACGCCCCAGAGATTCGCACTGTCCAGACCGACGTCGTTCAATTTCGCGGGAGTTGGTGTGGCATACCATTGGAACACCTGCCGCTTGAAGGCGGCATCGTTCTCGCCGTCCGCGCGCGTTGGGCTGGCAGCGGCGGCGTATTCCCACTCGGCCACCGTTGGCAGACGTTTGCCCTTCCATTGCGCGTACGCTTTGGCGGCAAACCAGGACACGCGAGTCACGGGAGCGTTTGGCGGCGCATTGGTGCCGAGGTCCAGGTCACCGGCCCAATGTTTTAGATACGATTCGTCAGCGAAAATCCGTTTCACCTGTGACCGTTGCCAACGCGGATTGGCGCGGACGAATTCCAGGAACTCGCTGTTCCTGACCGGCAGCACGTCGAGATAAAAACCTTTGACCGGCACTTCCTTGAGATCCGTCAGCGACCGAAACAATGGCCGATAAACGCCGTCAGGAATTCGCGCCATGCCTGCCGGAGGCAATTCTGCGCCCCACGCGCTGCTCATGACTGCGCTGGCGAGCAGTGCGGCAAGGCAAATGGATCGGCGGATTCCTGACATGGCTTGTTTCTTTCGTTTCGGGTTATTCGAAACTGCTCTTGGCTGGGGGTGGCGGCGTTTCCTGACGGATCCGGGCGACTTCCTGAACAGTGACCGCATCACCGCTGTTGCCCCAACTGTTGCGCACATAGGTCAGCACGTTGGCGATTTGTTCGTCCGTCAGATAAGCCAGCGAGATCATTGTGCCATTGTAGGTCTTGCCATTAACGGTGATCTCGCCTGTGCGTCCGGCGATCACGCCTCGAATGATGTCATCCTTGTCCTTGGCTGAAAGAAAATCGGATTTGGCCAGCGGCGGAATCTGGTTCGGAACACCCTGTCCTTCGAGTTGATGGCAGACGAAGCAGGTTTGCGCATAAACCGATTTGCCTTTCTGGATTTGGATTTCCTTGGTCAACCCGGCGATCTTGGGATTGCTTTTGATTTCGTGGGCAACCTCGGCCTTGAGGGCGGCAACGCGCTTTTCCGTCTCGCCGCCTTCCACGGCCTTGCCGAGATAAACCGCGTCCACTTCCTTGCCGGAATAGACGATTTGATTTTGTGGACCGTCCACTTTCAACATGCCGAGCGCGCCTTTGTTGAACGCGCGGAACAGCGCGTGGTCCACCAACACGTAGGTTCCCGGAATTTCCACCTCGAATTCCAGCATCACCGCGCCGCCAGCCGGAATGGTCGTCGTCTGCACATTGTGCTGGCTGGGCGTGGTGCCGCCTTCCTGATAAACGGTGTCGAAGATTTCGCCGATGACGTGGAAGGACGACGTGAGATTGGGACCGCCGTTGCCGACATACAAACGGATTTTCTCACCCACTTTGGCCGTGAGCGCCTTGTCGCCCACCAATGATCCGACGGAACCGTTGAACACCACGTAGGTCGGTCGCTCGTCCGTGGCTTTGTTCATATCGAAACCCTGCAAGCCTTCCTCGCCATAACCACCGATCGTATAAAACTCGCCTTGCATCACGTAATATTCATGGTCCACGGGCGGCAAACCTTCCTTCGGCTCGACGAGAATCATTCCATACATGCCGTTGCCGACGTGCATGCCGACCGGTGCGGTGGCGCAATGATAGATGAAGATTCCGGGATTAAGAGCCTTGAACGTAAACTGCGAGCTGTGACCGGGCGCCGTGAATGATGATGCCGCGCCGCCACCGGGCCCGGTGACCGCGTGGAGATCGATGTTATGCGGCATCTTGTTGTCTTGATGATTGTTCAAATGGAACTCCACCTCGTCGCCCTCGCGAATGCGAATGAAGCTTCCCGGGACATTCCCGCCGAACGTCCAGAAAACATAATCGACGCCATCAGCCAGTCGCTTGGTAACTTCAATCACTTCCAGGTTCACGACCACTTTGGTCGCATGCTTGCGCGTGATCGGCGGCGGCACCTGTGGCGCTTGCGTGAGCACGGCATTTTCAACACCTTGGATTTCCGGATCGGTGAGTTTGCCGGCTGGGGCCTTCACTTCCGATTCCGATGAGTGCGCGATGCTCATGGTCAAGCACAGGCCAGCAGTGGCGACGCAGAGTTTTTTCCTGAGAGCGGGGCTAATTTTCATAGTTCACTTTGTTTTTGGAAATCTAGTTTGGGATTGCGGGTTTAAGCCATCAACAGTCAAGGGCGCGAACGCCACCACCGGGGAGATCGCGGCGAGCACCAGTCTGTTTCGGCTCTCTGAGATCTGAGACATGAGTGAAATTTAGCATTGTCGAAAGCTGCCGCATTGACTTTCGTCAAAGACAGGAAGCTTCAGACTCGGCATCTTGAGACGCAGATGGAATGAAAATCTGAAACAACGCCGTGGAAATTCAGTGCTAGATTTTTGACTCCAGCAGCATTACTTGTTTCAACTCAGAAAGCCGAAAACATCAATCATGTTTAACACCCTGAATTTCCGCGCTGCTCTGGTCGCCGGCGCCGCCACACTCCTGCTGGTGATCATGATTCTCGTGGGTTCGCGCAACCTGGGAAATTTCGATCCCGCCCTGATCGCTTACCTCTTTGGCTGCATCTTCGCCTGTTTCGGCGTGGTTTACCGCTACAGCGTCTGGCTGCAACGCGCACCGACCTGGCGTTACTTTGTGCGCGGCTGGCAATTGTTCTTCACCGGCCGAACGATTGCCTACGGCTGGGAGTTGACCAAACATTTCGTGATTCAGTTTCTCGGCCAGAAATTCATTCGCAATCGCGGCAAGACGCGCGGTTACGGGCACATGCTCATGGCCTGGGGCTGCATGCTCGCCTTTGCGATTACCTTCCCGCTCGTGTTCGGCTGGATTCACTTTGGGCTCAAGCCGGGCGGCATTGACACCTACGAGATTTTCACCTTCGGCTTCAAAGTGATGGAATTTCCGCTGCACACCTGGCTGGCTGAAATCATTTTCAACGGCCTGAACTGGTCGGCCATTCTGGTGATTGCCGGCGTGATGATCATGATGCGCCGCCGTCTGACGCATGCGGGCCAAATCGCGATTCAGACGTTCGAAGGCGATTGGCTGCCGCTCTTGCTCCTGCTGGCGATCTCGTTGACCGGGCTGGGCATCAGCCTCGATTACAAATTCATGGAGGGCAAAGCGCATCAGTTCATGGCCATCACCCACGCGATCACCGTGATTTTATTCCTGCTCTGGATGCCGTTCGGCAAGTTCTACCACATCATTCAACGCCCGGCCCAACTCGGCGTTTCCATCTATCGCAAAGCCGGCGCGGAAGGTCCGCAAGCCGTTTGTCCGCATACGAAACAACCGTTCACTTCGCAGATGCACGTGAACGATCTCAAAGACGTGACGGCGCAACTCGGCTTTGATTTCAAGCGCAAGGACGGTTCAACGCATTTGGATTACAGCCCGCAGGGAAAGCGCGCTCTGCTGGCCAAGGCGCATCTCCAGGCGCGGCAGAAATCCGGTTCACTCTTTGGATAATTCACCATGGCCACACTACCTGTTTCCGCTGAAGAAGTGATTGCCCGTTTCGGGCCGTCCCTGAATTTCCCACCCGCCCAGGGCATTCCCGGACGCGACGAACCAGATCAAGTCGTCAAGACGCACTGTTGTTTCTGCGGCATGCAGTGCGGAATCAAACTGCTGGTGAAGGAAAACCGCGTGGTCGGATTCGAGCCTTGGGAGGAATTTCCCTTCAACGAAGGCCGGCTTTGCCCGAAAGGCGTGCAGCGCTACTTGCAAAATAATCATCCCGATCGCCTGCTCGATCCGATTCAGCGCGTCGAAGGGAAAGGCTTTCTGCCCATCAGTTGGGATGCGGCGTTCGAGCAGATGATTCCGGAGATCCAGCGCATCCAGGGGAAATACGGCAAGGACGCGTTCGCAATGCTTTCCGGCGTGTCGCTGACGAACGAGAAAAGTTATCTCGTCGGCAAATTTGCGCGCGTCGCGCTCAAGACCAAGAATCTGGATTACAATGGCCGGCTATGCATGGTCAGCGCCGGTGCGGGAAACAAGAAAGCCTTTGGGCTCGATCGCGGATCAAACAATTACTCCGATCTGGCGCACGCCGAGGTCATCATGATCTGCGGCACAAACGTGAGCGAAACCTTTCCGACGCTCACGCACTGGATCTGGCAGGCTCGCGATAACGGCGCCAAGCTCATTGTCGTGGACCCGCGCCTCACGCCCATTGCGCGGACCGCGGATCTGCATCTGCCGATTCACCCGGGTCGCGACTCCGCGCTCTACGGCGCGATTCTGCATCAACTGATCAAGCATGATTGGCTGGACCATGAATTCATTGCCAACCACGCGAGCGGCTTTGAAGAGGCCAAGAAAGCCGTCGAGTCCTACGACCTCGATTGGGCCGAGCGCACCACCGGCATTCCGAAAGAGAAAATTCTGCAAGCGGCCAAATGGTGGGGCCCAGCCAAGACCAGTTTTCTGTTGCACGCCCGCGGCATTGAACATCAGAGCAAAGGCGTGGAAAACGTGCTCGCCTGCATCAACCTCGTGCTCGCCACCGGGCGCATTGGAAAACCCTACTGTGGTTATGCCACGATCACCGGCCAAGGCACGGCCAGGGTGGCCGCGAGCACGGACACAAGTGCGATCAACTGCCCGGCAACCGCGACATTGAAAATCCGGAACATCGCAAATACATCAGCAGCGTTTGGGGCATCGATGAAAAAGAACTGCCCGGCAAAGGCCTCACTGCATATGAAATCATGGAGGCGATTCATCGCGGCGAAATCAAAGGGCTGATCAGCATCTGCTTCAACCCGCTGGTTTCGTTGCCCAACAACAACATGATTCGCGAGGCTTTGGAGAAGCTCGAATATTACGTCTGCATTGATTTCTTTCTCAACGAAACCGCCCGCCACGCAAATCTCATTCTGCCCGGATCGCTCCAGGAGGAAGAGGATGGCACCGTCACCACGGCCGAGGGCCGCGTGGTGCGCATTCGCAAAGCGGTCAACCCGCCTGGCAACGCCCGCACAGACACCAGCATTCTATTGGAAATTGCCAAGCGCCTCGGCGCCGAAAAACATTTCACTTACAATTCCTCAGAGGAAATTTTCAATGAATTGCGCGTCGCTTCCAAAGGCGGCACAGCGGACTACTTCGGCATCACTTACCAGAAGATCGAAGACAACATGGGCGTCTTCTGGCCCTGTCCTTCCGAGGATCATCCCGGCACGCCGCGCTTGTGGGAAGATCGCAAATTCAAAACGCCGGATGGCCGCGCGCATTTTCACGGCGTCCCTTATCGTGATCCGGCCGAACTTACTGATGCCGATTACCCAATGATCCTGACCACCGGGCGCGTGGTGTCCCAATACTTGAGCGGCACGCAAACCCGCCGCATCGGCAAGCTGGTGGGCCAATATCCCGAGCCGCTGCTGGAAATTCATCCCATGACGGCGGCGCGCTACGGCATTCAGGAACGCGAACTGGTTCGTGTTTCGACGCGGCGCGGTTCCGCCGAATATCCGGCACAACTGGTCGAGACCATCCGAGAGGACACGGTCTTCGTTCCGTATCATTGGCCGGGCCGCAAGTCAGTGAATCAGTTGACGTCCGGCCATCTCGATCCGGTCTCTAAAATTCCCGAATTCAAAGTGTGCGCCTGCCGGCTAGAGCCGTTGGGACGTCCCGCTCCATCCGCCGAAGTCACCAAAGCTTACGCCAGCGCATGATCACAACGACCTTCCGCACTGATCAGGAATTTTTCTTTGACCCGCAGCGTTGCATCGGCTGTCACGCCTGTGAAATGGCCTGCGCTGAATGCGAAACCAACGGCCAGACCGCGATGATCCATGTCGATTACGTGGATCGCTTTCTCACGACGCAAACGTCCGTCCAGGTTTGCATGCATTGCGAAGACCCGGCGTGCGCGAAGGTTTGTCCGGCTGACGCGATCACCAAGGATGAGTTTGGAATCGTGCACAGCGCCAACACCGCGCGTTGCATTGCCTGTTCAAACTGCGTCCAAGCCTGTCCGTTCGGTGTCCCGAAGAAAGTCGAGCCGTTGGACCTGATGATGAAGTGCAACATGTGCTACGACCGCACCAGCGCGGGCAAGAAGCCGATGTGCGCCACGGTTTGCCCCAGCGGCGCCCTCTTCTACGGCACGCGTGAACAAATCAGCCGCAATCGCCCGAACAGCACGCCGGTCAATCAATTCCGGTTTGGCCAGCAATCCGTCAAAACCAAAGTCAATATCATGATGCCCAAAGGCGCCACGGAACTCGTGGTGGACAGCGAATGAACTCCCCCAGCAAACTCCCCGAAAAGTCCGCGCCCGAAGTCGATTTCCCGATCGAACGCGTCGAAGCTGAACACGTTTCGCGCCGCGAATTCACCAAATTTCTCTGTCTGGTATCCGGTGGAATGGCCGTGGGCAGCGGTTGGGTTGCGGTCAAAGATCGGTTGTTTCTGCCGCATCGAATTCAGGGCGAAGAGTTCGTCTGCCGGATCGCGGACGTTCCGCTCGGCGGCACGCATGCCTTTACCGTCGCCGGTTCCAAGACGCCGTTTATTTTGATTCATCTCAATGACGGGAGCTGGCGCGCTTACGAGCAGAAATGCACGCATTTGTCCTGCGCTGTCTTCTATCAGCCGCAAACCGACAGGATTCAATGTCCGTGTCACAACGGCTGGTTTGACGCCCGCACCGGCAATGTCTTGCAAGGCCCGCCGCCGCGTCCGTTGCCACATTTGGAAGTCATCGTCAAAGGCGAAGAGATTTACGTCACTGAACCGAAAACCGCATGAGCACGTTTCGCGAAGCCCAACGTCAGGCGCACCCGACCAAAACCAACACGCTGCTGCTGGGTGTGATGTGCGTGCTGATCCTCATTCTCATCATGCAGGTCTGGCTGCTGACCGTGGCGTTGAATGAATCCCTCGACGGAGACAACGCGGTCAAGTGGCCCGCCTTCTGGGTGTCGTTGGCGTTGTTCGGTTCCGGAGCCGCCTTGCTGCGGTATCTCCCCTCACCCATTCGCCTGCCCAAAAGCGTCGTGGTGCCAGAAGCGTTCCCACAAGCCGCTCTGGCCTGGCGCACCTTGGGAATCAGCGCTGTTTCTCTGGCACTCGCGTTTGCCGTGTGGTTCATGTGGTCAGCCATTCCGCTGCGGTTGAAGGACGCCGGGTTCCATTTTTCGCGCCAGCAACTCTTCTGGCTCACGGCCACGCCGGTCTTGCTCGGATCGTTCCTGCGCATTCCGTATGGCCTGATTGTTTCCACCTTCGGCAGCCGGCGCAGTTACGCGTTTGTCACCCTGTTGCTGCTGCTGCCTTGCATCGCAACTGGATTTGCGGTCAAAGATCCCACCACGCCTTATTGGTTTCTGCTCGCCTGCGCCGCGCTCACCGGCATCGCCGGCGCGAACTTCGCGACCTCCATGGGCGTGATCAACCTCTGGTTTCCCAAGCAAACGCAAGGCACCGCGCTGGGAATCAATGGCCTTGGAAATTTCGGTGTAACGATCGCGCAATTTACCATCCCGCTCGTGATCGGCTTTGCCATTATCGGCGGTTCGGAAACTTCTCCCGGCACAACTGTCCGCCCCGTGCACATCGAGAATGCTGCGTTTATTTGGATTCCGTTCATCCTGATTTGTTCCGCCGCGATCTGGTTTGGAACCAAGGACAATGCGGCTCCCGCCAAAACCTTGGCGTCCCAACTCGTCGCAGGTAAACGCCGGCACACCTGGGTGCTTTCGTTTCTGTATTTTCTCACGTTCGGCTGCTTCGTTGCAATGGGAGCCTCGCTGCCGCTGATCATCAAAGAAGTGTTTGCCAATGCGCCGGGTGGAGCGCCCAATCCGATGCTCTTTGCACCCTGGGCTGCGGCAGTTGCAACGATCATGCGTCCCATTGGCGGCTGGCTGGCGGACAAATTCGGCGCGGGATTGATCACCTCGATTGCGATTGGAACGATGGCTTTGGGCGGCTTCAGTCTTTCGGCTTTTTTGCAGCCCAATCAGTTCGCCGGATTTTTCACCATCATCCTGATCATCTGTGCCGCCGCCGGACTGGGGAACGGCAGCATTTTCAAAATCATTCCTCTCGTGCTTACCAAAGAAGCCGGAGCGGCGATTGGCATTGTCAGTTGCCTGGGCGCACTCGGTGGATTTGTGCCGCCGCTCTTGCTCGGCTGGACTCTTGACCACCTCGGCAGTCCGGCCTGGGCCTACACGTCGATGGCCTTTTTTGCGCTGCTCTGTCTGGGTGTCAACGGCTGGTATTATCACCGCCGCACCTCGCCGACGTGTTGTTAAGCGGCGCAGAAATTTAAATCTTCAAGATTCGCGATCGACCGAACGGCCGGAAATATCCAATCCCATTCCGCGGCCGGTTGCGAGCGGCAGTTCGTCATCGCGCTGAATGGATTTGTTCTCTGCACGTATCTTGGCTGACTTCAGCTCCCGAACGAATTTCGACAAACTCGACTGATACCAGCTTTTGATTCCGGGAAACCACAGCGGTTGCGGCAAACTGAGCGCTGGGACGCTGCCCGCTTCGAACCCGCGAGCAACGACATAACCGCAAATCGCCGTGAACGCACCGGCGAGCACATCGACCGAATAATGGTAGCGCAGATAGACCGTCGAAACCCAAAGAACCGCGCACGGCAGCGCCAGCCAAACAAAGCGGCGACGATAACAGTGCGCATCGAACATCAGCAGATAAAGAGAGACGGCGACGTGAATGCTGGGAAAGACGTCCACCCCATTGCTGCCGCCATCCACCCACGGTTTTGAAATTTCTGTTATCCAGCCGCCGGTCAAAGGTTGCGCAAAATGCAGGAACGCATGCGGGCCTCCAGCCGGGAAAAATGTGTATCCGATAAATCCCACTCCATAAACCGTGAACAGCCCGACGAAGCACTGGCGAAACCGATCCAAGTCGCGAAAGAAAAAAACCGCCGGCCCGAGAACGAGGTACAAAAAGAAAAACAAATAGCCGACCATCATCAGATCGGTCAGCCACGGAAAACTCCCAAATTGAGTTGAAAGGTCCACGTTCCCCACCAGCGCATAATCCCAGTTGGCCAGCACAGGATCGGCGCTGGGCACTGCGAGAACTCCCATGGCAGCCGGCAATGTGTAAAACGAAATCCCCATCAACACCGGATAGAGCAGCAATCGACAACGCCAGCGAAAAGATGTTGGCTGACGCCCGGCCCACCGGATCACCACCAGACTTCCAATCAGAAAGAAAAAGAAAGCAACCGCCGGCGCGCTAAGCGGTCCGGCCTTCAGGACGAGCCGCAACCAGGTGAGCGCTAGAAAAAATCCGAAGACACACTCGTGCGGCAGAAGCCGGCTGGTTGCGCGTTGCTCAGGTCGGGAATTCACGCGAACTCCTTTTTTGCTCGAGAGCCGATCAGGCGAACGCGAACGATCGCAATCGATCGCTGGACCTGGAACGCACAGCGTTCGAGTGAGTGGTTCAACAGTTTCATGAGTGGCAATGAACTTCACAGTTCATCAAGCCCGTCTGCAAGGCACCCACTGTGGTTAACGTGTATCACTTCACTCTCGCTAATCAATAAACACGCTTCCCCAAGCTTGGTTCTTAACAGATGGACAGCGCCTAAGTTGACCGAGAAAACAGTTGGGTCCAAGCCAAATTCTCAGGCGAACGCGTGCGGTTCGGCTTGTTTCAGCAGCGTGGCCAGACGTGGAGCGAATTGCAGAACCGGCACGAAATCTCATCTGCCGTGGAGGCGGATCAAGCGTTTCAGATTCTCGTTGAAAGCAGTCGCGCCCAGCAGATTCTCCAGCGACAAGTGCATTCGGTAACGCCAGTAGTGCTTCGGATTGGCAGGAACGTTGATCCGCTCGGCTGCGATTTCAGAACGGCGCAAGCTCTCAGACATGCCCAGCAAATCCTGCAGTTGAAAAATGCTCCACATTGCGGGAGACGCCAGATGTTGCCCGACGATTTGCCCGTTGATTTCAGGCGTGCATTGTTCTGGAGCGTCGCCTGATTGCTGCAGTTCACGATTGAAAAACCTTTGCGTGAAGCTTCGGTCTTCTTCCCACCAAGCGCGAATTGTGTTCATGTCGTGAGTCGCCGGCGTGACCACGCTGAGATAAGGCGCTTCCTCCGGTCGCGACCATTCCTGCCCGAGTTGCTTCGGCATGCGTTGGATTTCCAGGCTTAAAAGGCCCAACTGCTTCATCACCTCCGGCACACACTCCGGCACGAGCCCGAGATCTTCACCGCAAACCAGCATGTTCGTGACGCGCTTCAACGCCGGAAGCTTTTCCATCGCTTCACGCCGCCAAAATTCGTCCTGCCGTCGAAAGAAATAGTCCACGTAAAGCTCGCGAAGTTGCGCCTGCGTTTTTGGATCGAGGTGTCTGAACGAGCTGGTGTTCTCGATGGCGAACCGGAAATGAAATTCCAATCCGTGCGCACCGGCGACTTCCAGTAAAATGACGTTGCTGATCAGATCGAACAGCCCTTGCCGGATCGCAGCATTGGCTGGCGTATTTTTCTGAGTGGCGAAATAACTTTCCACCTGCCGCTGGGTTGCAAACTCCGGTTTCAGCGAATAACGACTGGCCTGATCTGCCACCAGAAATTCCCGCTGCACCAGTTCGCGGGATTCTCCGAACAACTCCGCCAAAACGTCAGCTGTGATGAACGGCGTTACATAGCGTTCCCGATTGAATGGAATTCCGCGACTGCGAAACTCCTCCGCACGGACTGGCATCGCTGGCACGAAATAGCCCAGAATACCTTCCACTGCATGCGCGGGAATGCTCCAGATGCGAAAGAAACCCAGAATGTGATCAATTCGAAACGCGTCGAAATAATTGCTCATCTGCCCGAAACGTTGTTTCCACCAGCGAAAACCGTCCTCCTTCATTCGCGGCCAGTTGTAGGTCGGAAAACCCCAGTTCTGGCCTTTGGCGGAAAACGGATCCGGCGGAGCGCCCGCCTGTAGATTCAGATGATAAAGCTCCGGCTCTTGCCAGACATCGGCGCTGTGACGATACACTCCGATGGCGATGTCTCCTTTGAAAATGAGTCCTTTGCCGTGCGCGTACTCGCACGCTTCTCGGAGTTGCAGGTGCAGATGAAACTGAATGAAAAAATGGAGCTCGATCTCATCGTGTGTGGTTGAATCTTTGGCCAGAAGCGGTGCGACTTCGTCCAGATTATAACAGTCATGAGCCGGCCATGAATTGAAATCCGCGGTGCCAAACTTGTCGCGCAGAAAACAGAAAGCCGCGTAAGGCACCAGCCAGTGTTGATTCTGCTCGAAGAATTCCCGATACGCAGCGCTCTCGAAAGTTTCCTCTTTTTGAGATGGGAAAATCTCTTTGAGGAACTTCAGCTTGGCTTTCATCACGGCCTCGTAATCGACAGCTTCAAGCGCGTTCAACCGCTTTCGTTCCGCTTCGATTTTTTTGAGCCGCTTCTGGTTCTTGCCATTGGCCACACGGCTGAGATTGAGATAGAGCGGGTGCAACGCAAAAGCCGAGATGGCGGCGTAAGGATAAGAATCCAGCCAGCTATGCGTGGCGCTGGTGTCGTTGACCGGAAGAATCTGAATCAGCCTGAGCCCGGCTTCGGCCGCCCAATCAGACAGCAGTTTTAAATCGGTGAATTCACCCACGCCAAAACTCTGTTCGCTTCGCAGGCTGAAAACTGGAATCGCAACGCCAGCGCCTTTCCAAGCGGGAGTGGGCAAGCGCGCAAAACCGTCGTTGACGATCGTGTGCCGACCCGGCGTGGCGATGTCGTGGAACGTGCGATTGTCACCGTCTTCATAGCGGACGAAAACGCCCTGTGTCACATCGTAAACGCCATATTTGTAGGCGACCGGAAACGCTTCGCGGCTAAGGTCCAGTTGCACGCTGAAGAATTCTTCTCCGACGATTCGATTCAACAGGATCGGCGAACTGGTGTTCCAATTTCCAAGCGCTGCGTTCTCGCCCAGCAGGCAAAGGGTCTGGCCTTTCTCCAGCAATGGCGCTTTGACCTTGAACGTGTGCGTCGCGCCCGGCAGCCTTGTCACAGGCACGTCCGTTTGGCATTCCCGCAACAACACATTTTGAAACGGCTCCGTATAAAAAACGTTCTCCACCGCGCCCGCATCATTCCACGAATCCAGGATCAGCACTTCACCCGCATTCAATGAACTCGGCTGAATGAACCGGTCATTGCCCCAATCTTGAATGAGCGAACCGTCCGGGTTCCGGAGGATGTAATGATAGCTGATGCTCGTGTTCGGACCGGCAGCATCCGGCCAGTCCAGCGCGACTTCCCAGAATTCATGGTTGAGATAATGCAACGGCACGGCTTGCTCGGAATTTGAATCGCCCAGCAATGGATGCGCGCCTGAAACGAACAAAGACTGGCCGAACCTCGTGAAAAAGCGTAATCGCAGCGTGAGTTTCATGAACCCTTGCAGCTTGAATCAAAACCGCGAAGATCGCAAATGCTCACGCGAGATTTTGAAATGCAGGCAGCACGGTCTGCGGCGAAACGCCCGAATCCAAGCGGTCCTTCGCTGTTCGGCCATGAACTCGAAAAGTGGTTTCCACGCCTGCTACGTTGAAACCGTGGCGGCAGTGTGTGGGCGGATCGGAACCGCACAGCACATCTGAGTGGAGCGAAACTCTTCACGCCGAATGATTCGGGCGCAGCTTGGAAATTGCAAAGCGAGTGTCCATCAGAAAGCAAAAACCCGGATCGCCCTTGTTTGACAGGCATTTCGTGGCGGGCAGCGGCAAAAAATAGTTAAAGATTTTTCGTTCTTTCTCTTGAAACACTGAGGAAATCCGCTAATTCTTTGCGCATGGCAAAAGCTCTAACTAAATCACAAATCGCCGCCTCTGTTGCGGAAACTGTTGGTCTGACCAAAAAACAAGCTACGGAAACGATCGAAGCGATCGTAGCGTTGGCTTACAAAAACGCTAAGAACACCTTCACCTTTCCTGGTCTGGGAAAACTGGTGCTCGTCAACCGCAAAGCCAGAATGGGACGCAATCCCGCGACTGGCGAAACCATCAAGATTGCCGCTAAGCGCGTGGTGAAATTCCGCGTTGCCAAAGCCGCCAAAGACGCAATTTTGGGCAGCAAGTAACAGCCAATTCAATTGAGTTGTCGGGCGGAGGAAGTTCCTCCGCCCTTTTGTTTTTTTACCAAGCCTTCGAAGATCACGACGGCGCGCTCAGGCCCACAGCGCGATTCCCAATCCTTCCAGTCGAACAGCGCGACCTCTTCCGCAACACGCGCAAACGCGTGCGTTCCCATGTCCAACTGCATCGTTCCGACTGAACGCCCTGCCCTTGGATTCACTCGCGACCGCACGCAAGCAGCAGCGGCTTCAATTGCTGCATGAGTTGCGCAAAGCCGTCCAACGAGAGTTGCTGCGCGCCATCGCTCCAGGCTTCAGCTGGATTCGGATGCACTTCGATGAGCAACGCATCCGCGCCCATCGCCACAGCGCCCCTGCACATCGCGGCGACCAGATCGGCGCGGCCTGCGCCCTGGCTGGGATCAATGACGATCGGGCAATGCGACTCGCGTTTGATGATGGGAATCGTCGAAAGGTCGAGAGTGTTGCGCGTGTAGGTCTCGAAAGTGCGAATGCCGCGCTCGCAGAACATGAGGTTCGGGTTTTCATTGGCGAGCACGTATTCGCCCGCGAGCAGCCACTCCTCGATTTTCATGGAGAGCCCGCGCTTGAGCAGCACCGGCTTGCCAGTTTTGGCGGCGGCGATGAGGAGTTGAAAGTTCTGCGCGTTGCGGGCACCGATCTGAATGATGTCCGCATACTCGGCCACAAGCTCGGCGTGTTGCTCGGAGAGCAATTCAGTGATGATTGCCAGCCCGGTAACCCGACGCGCTTTGGCCAGCAACTTCAAACCCTTTTCGCCCAAGCCTTGAAATTCATACGGCGAAGTGCGCGGCTTGAAAGCGCCGCCGCGGAGAATCGTCGCGCCCGCGGCTTTGACGGCCTCGGCTGTGTGCAGCAACTGTTTTTCGCTCTCGACCGAACAGGGTCCGGCCATGATCTGGAGTTTTTTTCCGCCGATCAGATGTTCACGCACGCGCACGGTTGAATCGCCGGGATGGGCGGTTCGGCTGACCAGCTTGTAGCGCTTTTGAATGGGCGTCACGCTCTCCACGGCATTGGGAAACAATGCGACCAGGCTTTCGAGGCTCGATTGTGTGAGTTCGTCGCCGATGGCACCGATGACGGTGCGCGCGACTCCGCGCATGACGTGCGGCGTGTAACCCAGCTTGCGGATTTCGGACAGAACGGCGCGCTCATCCTTTTTCAGGATGGCTGGTTTGAGAACGCTGATCATGATGGTGTCAGGTTTGACCGAGCTGGAGATGAAAACACCGCAGGCGAGATTAAGCCTGCGGCAACGTTGTTGTTCAAAATCGCACTGAATCCGCAGTTCCCACGGCGGCCCGCGCCAGGGAAACGTGGGAAAGCCAAATCATTTTAGCTGCATGCGATTTCACTGAGGCCAGCCTATAACAAGTCGAAGGCCAGTCAAGAGCCCGCCGGGCTTGGGTCAACTGACGTTCGCTGCGCCGGCCTGAAGAGTATCAGTGCGCGTGCAGCTTCAGTCGGATGGCGGGACGGGTTTTCTTTTGCTTTAACTGACGCGCCCGAAAGCGGCCCAAGGAATGCGTCGCCAGGCCTTCCAAAAACAGATCGCGATTGATGGCTTGAGCGGCGGTCGCTCCTTGACCGGCGGCGATGATCATCTGGCAATTGGCCGGGGTCACGCAGCCTGCCGCATACAGTCCCGTCACGTTGGTTCGCATGTCGGCATCCACAGCGATTTCTCCAGTTTCGTTGAGCTTTGCGCCAAGGGCCCGTCCCAGCTTGTTCCAGTAGAGATCGCCCCGCGTTGTAAACAACGCATCAATCACCAGCTTCGCGCCCTCCGAAAACTTCAAGCCTTCGAGCTGAGTTCCGCGCCGGCTCACGCCCACGATCTCGTGCAGGTAAATTGGAATTTCGTACTCCCGAATCAACTCCGCGTGCTGCTGGTCCCAATGCGGTTCGTGCCCGTCAGTCACGATCGCAACGCACGGCGAATAGAGCAGCATGCCCAAGGCATATTCCACCGTTTCATTGGTCCAACCGTAAGCGGCCACGGACTTGCCCTGAACGCGGTAACCATCGCAGTCCTTGCAGAAAAACAGGCTATGGCCCAAGCATGGTTTGATGCCGGGAATGTCGGGTGGAATATGAAAAATGCCGGTGGCGAGCAGCAAGCGTTTGCAACCGTAACTCCCCTTTTCGCCTTTCAAGGTGAAGGTGTCGCCGGGGGAATGTTGAACTTCAAAGATCTCGTCCTGCTTGAAACGGATTCCATAACGCCGCGCCTGCTCCCGACCGCGCTCAAGCAATCCATCACCGCTGATGCCTTCCGGAAAGCCGAGATAGTTTTGCACGTCCGGTTCCCATCGCGCCATCGATTTGCTGGAATCCAAGATGAGTGTTTCCCGCTTGGCGCGGCCCAGATAAATCGCAGCCGACAAACCCGCCAAACCACCTCCGACGATGAGAACCTGAGATTCTATATGCTTCATGCCGCTCTCTTCTGATCAGCAAACGGCAATCTGCAAATCGCAGATTGCCGTTCAGATGCCAACAAACGAACTCGAATCACTTGGACTGATCGGGCTCGTGATAGATGCGTTCCAGAGCGTTGGTCCGATTCGACGTCGGTTGCAGTGAACCGTTTTCGAAATAGGGCTGCTTGCCGTAGAACTGATAGATCTTGCCGGCCAGACTCTGATCCGAGAGGTTCGGCCAGTTGTCCTTGTTGAAGTGCGGCGCCGACGCCAGCTTGTTCTCATCGATGCCGGTGTTCAGGCTCTTGCCATCGCTCGAAAGCGTCAGAGCGTTTGGCGGTAGCGCATAAAGATTGTCTTTGAGATTCAGGCTGCTGTCCGGCTCCAGCACGACGTAAACCACCCGGCTGCTGGGCAGATCGACAACGATGTTGTTCACTTCGCCAATGGTCCGGTTGGCCACATTGTGGACATCCATGCCAATCAAATCGCTGGCCTTGTGCACGTTCCCGAATTTTTCCGCCATCTTTCCCTCCGCATTTTGGAACCACGAACTGCTCTGACCAAAATACTCGTTCACTCGGCTGACGAACTGAGGCGTGAGCTGAGTTTTTACATCCTCATTTTGGGAGAATTGCGGAGCGTCCATCAGCTTGTCTTTGTCAGCATCCAGCCGCAGTTGCTTGCCTTTCTCGGTAACGGCCGAGGGCGGCACAGCAATCTGACGATCACCTATGCCAAGGAAACCGCCGACCGAAACAACCGTGTAAAGAATTCTTCCGGATTCAAGGTCGACCACCAGATCCTCCACTTTTCCGAGGCGCTGGTTGTCATTGTTGCGGACTTCGCGGCCCGTGATTTTGTTGACGAGTTCTGGATTCGACAATTCTCGCTGGCTCGAAGTTGCCGAAAGCGAGTTGGTGTCGGAGTCATCAGCAAACGCTGTGGTTGCAGCCACGTAAAAGGTCATCGCGGCGACCGCGGACCAGGTTGTCAGGTTTAGTTTTTTGTTCACTTTCATGCTTTTCCTTTCGTTTTATTTTGGCGTTTCGATCGCGGACGGCCTCGGCCTTCTACTTGAAAGTGCGAGCCGGGGCCGCGTTCATATTCAATCTCCACCACCGGATTGCCCTGCCTGCGGCGTCCGCGGGTTTCGGCTTCCGGTGGCGCTGATGTTTCCGCGCGCTCCCAATCGGGCTCATTCCCGACTGTGGCTCGTTCGCGGGCGGGCAACGACTCGCCAGCGCGACCGTGGAGATCGCCGCCGACATTGCCGTTTTTCCGTTTTGCTGCTGGCCGCGCGCTTGACTGCGTTTCGGAACTGCGGGCCGCGGATTGTTTTGCCTTTGCCATATCAGGACGCTGAGAAGAGTTATGGGTTGATGGGCGCAGATTGATCTCCGTTCACCCGTAATTGATTATCCACGCTGGAAACGCCTGTCGCTCGTTGAATGGCCGCTTCGATTTCGCGCTTTTGTTCGGCGTTCTTGACCGCACCGCGCACGGTCACCTGTCCATCGACGACGGAAATGCTGACCTGGGAAATCGCGGAAGCGAGGGAGGCGTTGGTTCGCAGCTCCTGACTGATTTGCTGGGCAAGTGTGCGGTCCGATTGACTGCTGCCCTGAACGTTCACCACCACCGGTCCGTTCCGACCAGATTCAGCGGAAGCGTTTTCATTCGTGTTGCCCTCACTGGGACGAGTCGCCGTCGGCGTCAACGGTTCGGTGGCTGTTTCCACCTGGTTGGAACCAGGCGGGTAAACCGCGCTAAGACTGTTGGTCCGCGAAGTCGGAACGAGGGCTTCGTCAGCCGTTGATTCAGCGCTTTCCAATGTGCTGCCCGGCGTTGCTGAACCCGATTGGACCGCAGCCGTTTCGCTGGATACCTGCAATCGATTGTTTACGGCAGCCACACCGCTGATCTGCTGGACCGCCGATTCGACGGCTTGTTTTTGTTCATCGCTGGTCACACTGCCGGAAAGTGTGACTACTCCGTTGTCAGCGCTGATGTTTAGCGTTGGAAGCAGCGGCGCTGTGTTTGAGTCCTCGATCAATGCCTGCGTGACGCGCGACACCAACGCACTGTCCTCTGAGTTGGCCGCGTTTGAATTAGGAAAGCCAAGGGCGGTAGCGCTCGGGTAAACAGGTGGCGCCGCTTGTGAGGCAAACGCCGGCGTGTAAAGCGTGTCGTCAAATCTAGCTTGCTGCTGGTCGTGATGAGCGCAGCCGACGACTGCTAAAATGAATGTCCCCAGGAAGAAAAGTTTTGGTGATTTCATAAATTCTTCATCGTATTCCATTTGGACACTCGGCTGGGGTTTCCATCGATTCCATAGGGTTCAGTCCCCAAAAGCGCTTCCCGAATTCGGCGATTGAGATCGGTTCCAAGGAAAAGGCGCAGGACGTGTCCTGCGCCTTTCAAAGGAGCCATCGCTCACTATTCGGCGATGCTACTTAACATTCCGCTGGATCGAATCACCGGCATTTTCCATGTCTTCACCGAACCCGTGGGCGGTGCGACAACCTGAAAATGCGGCAACACCGGCTACCAGTAGAAACAGGCAGATAATGGATTTTCTCAGATTTTTCATTTTTCCTTTCTCTTCTCTCTTCGTTGTTTTGGTTAACTCAGATTTGCTGGTTTTCGGCAGTCAAATCCGTCCCATGAGTGCCAGGATGATGACTACGATCAGCAACAACCCGACGAGTCCTCCCGGCGCATAGCCCCAACTGCCGCTGTAACCCCATGTTGGCAGCACACCGATTAGCGCAAGTATCAGGAGAATGATCAGTATAGTTCCTAGGCTCATAATTTTTCTTTGTGCGGCTTATCGTTCACACAAGCCGGACATCGAACCATAGATCACCGACGCGCTTTCACTACTAGGGTGTTATGCCCAAACGTGTTTGAAATAGTTCTCCGCAAGAACCTGAACGGGAACTTCATCTGTAAAAACGCAGTCCGCTCGGCAAAAAAGCTGAGGATGAAAGGCGGGCAAAATTGGAAGAGCTTTCTCCACCCGATTGGAGCGGGTTGAAAATCGCGGTGCAGCGACCCGGCTTCGATGCGCGCGTTGGGTGGTTCGCTTACACAGAGCCTTGCACTTCAACCCAGCGAACGGCGTAACGCACCAGATCGGTTGCAGTTTTCAGAGCAAGCTTTTGTTTGATGTTGGCGCGATGGACTTCCACGGTCTTCACACTGAGATGCAGATGCTCGGCGATTTGACGTGTGCCGCGGCCTTCACCGATCATCTGGAACACTTCGAATTCACGATCCGAAAGGCGTTCCACTGGCGAACTGCCGGTCTGGTTGCGGCGGCCTGAAAATATTTCCAAAATTTTCGCCGACATTTTTTCGCTCACATAAATCTGACCGCTCAGCACCTGGCGGATGGCTTGCCTCAACTTCTTGCCGCCTTCTTGTTTCATAACGTAGCCGCGGCCGCCGGCGCGCAGGACGCGCTCGGCATACAGCGACTCATCGTGCATCGACACCACTAAAATCAAAATGTCCGGACACAACACGTGAACATCCTTGATCAGTTCGAGACCGTTCTTGTCGGGCAGTGAAATATCCGCGATGAGAATATCGGGCTGGCTGGATGAAACGAGATTCAACGCCTCGCCTGCCGTGTCGGCCTCCCCGCAAACCGTCAGGTCCGGCTCATTGTTGATCAATTGCGCAAGTCCCTGGCGCATCATCGGATGATCATCAACCACGAGAATACGCGTTTGAGATTTAGGCTTTTTGCGTTTTGCGGCCGTTTTCATTTTTAATCTTTCGGGAGCTCTCAGCTAAAGTCACTGTGCATGTGACACAAACTCCTCCCGCCGGGTGGTTCGCCACGTCCAACGTTCCCCCGATCATGCCGGCGCGGGATTGCATGACTTGCAGGCCCATCCCTTTTTGACTCGCGCTGGTGGCGGAAAAGCCGCGCCCGTCGTCCGTGATTTTCAGAACGAGTTTCTCGGCTTCGCGCTTGATGTAGATGGAAATTCGCGTGGCTTTGCCATGCTTCAACGCGTTGGCGACCGCTTCCTGCGCAATCCGGAAAAGATGCGTGGCCGCCGCCTGATCCTCGATCAGAACCGGCGCATCGCATTCCAGCAAGCAACTCACCCCGAACATCGATTCCGTGTTCAATGCCAGCTCCTGCAATCCCGATCTCAAGCCTTCCGGATCGAGCAAAATGGGCGAAAGTCCCCGCGCCATCAATCGAGTCTGGCTGATGGCTTCGCGAACGTGGCCGGCAATCTCACCAATGCGAGCCGCATCGCTTTTGGATATGGCGGCGATTTTCTGTTCGAGCACCTGGCTCATGAACTCAATCCCGGCAAGCTGCTGGCACAATCCGTCGTGAAGATCCTGCCCAATGCGGCGTTGCACACGATCATTGATTTCAAGAATTTCCTTTTCCAGGCGTTTTCGCTCAGTGACATCACGCAGGATCAGCAGCCAGTTGGTGATGCGACCGGCCTTGTCTTTCACGGGTCCGATGCGCCATTCAGCCCAGCGTTCTCCCGCCGCACTCTGATAAGGCGAGGAGCGTTCCATGAACGCCTCCGACTCGGGGATGCCCTGGCGCAACTGTTCCTGCACGGCGGTTAAACCCATCAATCGACTCAGCGGCTGGCCCAGCATCTGGTCGGCGGAAGAACCGAGCAGCTTCGTGAAAGCGGGATTGATATAAACGATCTCGGGATCGGGCAGATCAGGGCTGGCGATTAAAACCGCGCTGAATCCGTGTTCCACCACGCTTTGAATCAGATTCACCTGCTCTTCGGCTGCTGCCAGGCGACGCTCCGTTTCAATCTGTTCCATCACGTTCGCCACCACTTCAGGAACGAACTGAAGGAACTCCACGTCTTTCACGAGATAATCCCGCGCGCCCCGTTTCATCATCTCAACGGCAACTCGCTCATCGCCCTGGCCGGTGATGATGATGAACGGCGGCGCACCTTTAACCTGTTTCAACTGATCGATCAGTTCCTTGCCTTGGATATCCTCCAGTTTGAGATCAAGCAGAAGCAGGTCGGCGTGGTTTTTCGACAACCACACGATCGCATCCTGCCCCGAAGCGGCTGTGTCAGTCGCAAAGCCAACCCGCTGCAACGCCTTTGCGATGAGTCGTAGCAGACCCAAATCGTCATCAACAATCAGGATTTTTCGCGGGGTCTCGCCGCTTTTCATGAGCGCCGAATTCATTATGATCGCAACCCGATCTCCGGCACCTGCACGAGCGAAATGTAGAGGCCAAGATTGTTCATCGCTTCGGCGAATTTGTTGTAATCGACCGGTTTGACGATGTAGCTGCTACAGCCGATTTCGTGGCAACGATCCACTTCGCGGGGATCGTCGGTGGTGGTCAACATGATCACCGGGATTTTGCGCAGTTCGCTGTCGGCCTTGAGCTGACGCAGAACTTCAACGCCATCTACCTGAGGCATGCGGATGTCGAGAAGAATGAGATACGGTGCTTCCAATGCACGGTGAGGTCCCGGCCCGCGACGGAACAGAAAATCGAGAATCCTCTGCCCATTTTCAAAGCGCTGGATGCGGTTCGGCATGCCGGCACGCATCAGGTTTTTTTCGATGAGACGCGCATGTCCGGCGTCATCTTCGGCAATCAAAATGATGATATCAGGCTCCCGACTCATGCCCTATCTTGCCTGCGGCAAGGCGAGCAAGGAAACAAAAAATACCGCGCCCTGATCCGGCTCGGACTCAACCCAGATCTTGCCATTATGGCGTTCCAGAATCCGCTGGGTGATCGTCAGTCCAAGCCCCTCGCCTTCGCTCTCGCGCGGATTCAGCCGGTGAAATATTTCAAAGATCTTGCCCTGATGCTCCGGGGCGATGCCAACGCCATTGTCGCGCACACTGTAAATGGCCCGGCCTTTCTCGACACGCCCGCTGATGGTGATTTTTCCCGGGCGCTTTGGGCTGAGATATTTCAGCGCGTTTTCGAGGAGATTGGTAAAGACCTGATTGATCAGTGTGGCATCACCAAGGCAGTCCGGCAGTTTCTCAATCTGAAGATCGACTCCTGAGCGTTTCACCTGGAATTCCATCGCCTGCACAATGGTCGAAAGCATGGCATTCACATCCATGGGTTCGATTTTCAGAGCGGCCCGGCCCAATCGCGAATAGCGCAGGAACCCGGCCAGCAGCGTGTCGATCTTGACGACGCCGGCTTGAATGAATTCCAGAGCTTCGGGTATTTCCTCCACCAGCAGGCGTTGAACATCAGCCAGCTCAGTCGCACCGGTTTCGCCCGTCGCAAGGCGCTGGCGCAAGGTATGGCAGGCATGGGACAGTTCCTGGCTGAACCCCTGAATGTTCACCAGGGGCGAACGCAGATCGTGCGATGCGATGTAAACAATCGTCTCAAGTTCCTTGTTTTTTTCCGCCAGTGTCTGCGCCAGGAATGCGAGCTTTTCTTCCGCCCGCTTCCGCTCGGTGATGTCACGCGCCACTTTTGACGCCCCAATGATCGCGCCGTCTGGCGCGCGAATCGGAGAAATCGTCACCGAAATTCCAATGAGCTTGCCGTCTTTTCGGCGCCGCATGGTTTCATAGTGTTCCACCGATTCACCTCGTGTGATTCGCTGGATGATGGCCGATTCTTCATCAGCATAATCGGGGGGAATCAAAATGGAAATCGGCTTGCCGATGATTTCTTCGCGGGAATAGCCAAACAAGGTCTCGGCCCCTTTGTTCCAACTGGTGATGAGCCCATCGAGCGTCTTTCCGACCACCGCGTCTTCCGTGGATTCAATGATTGCGGCGTAATACGAAAGCGCCTTCTCGGCTTCTTTGCGTTCGGTAATATCGCGAACGAAACCGGTGAACAATCGACGTCCCGCGAGGCGCACTTCACTGACCGAAAGATCGAGCGGAAAGATCGATTTGTCCTTGCGTTGGCCGAGCACCTCCCGTCCCTTGCCGATGACTTTCGCGTGCCCGGTTTGAACGTAGGCGCCCAGATAATCATCGTGAGCTTCGCGATAAGGCGAAGGCATCAGCATGTTGACATTATGGCCAACGACTTCATCGGCCCGATAACCAAAAATGTTCTCCGCGGCACGATTCATCGACTCCACCAAACCCCGTTCGTCAATGGTGATGATCCCTTCAACCGCCGTTTCAAGGATTGCCCGCAAACGTTCTTCGCTGTCGAACAGTGCCGTATTGGAAAGCTGCGTCTGGGTATCCGTTACCGCCGAAGTGGATCGAGCCGCACTGCGCGTTTCCAAGGATTGAAGGCGCGCAATCAACTCGGCTTTGGTCATTCGTGAGTAGTCGGTCATGAGCGCTTACATTCTGCAAAAAAGCGAAAGTGAATCCAACCGTCAAGTGGAGGCGCAGGACGGAAAAGACGAGCTGTAGGTGTAACGCGACGCGAAGGACGGCGCGTCAGCGACTGTGATGCTCTTCAGCTTTCTTCCGAGGCGATCAGTCTTACCGTTCCCAAGATGGGGTTGTCCGTGTAGAACGACCGCCAGTTGCCGCTGGAATCTCGATAAGCAAGCGAGCGAAATCCATCGCATTGGACGTAAACCGGCACTGGCAAAAACGCGGGAGCGTCTTCAACAGCGCGGCGGTCCTGATCTTTCGAACAATCCTTCATTCGGATAAACCGGGCCTAAATCAAACGTTAAGAACGGCTGAGCAACTGAGCGCGATACTCAGTCGGTGATTGACCTAGAATCTTTTTAAAAACACGATTGAAATGCGTCAGGGATTGGAAGCCCACTTCAAAGGCGATCTCGCTGACGCGCAGGTTGGGATTCAGCAGCAGATTTTTTGATTTCTCGATCCGCACGCGCGACAGGTAGTCGGTGAAATTGATTCCGGTGATCTTTTTGAAGATTTTGCAGAAATAAAACGTGCTCGTGTTTACCGCCCGGGCCACCTGCCCCAGCGACAGTTCTTCGGTCTGATGCTCGTGGATGTATTCCTTGGCGCGGGTAATCACGGGCGGCTCGGCGTTTTCGTGTTGCACGACCACCTGATTGCTCAGCATCGAAAGGTGTTGCGCAAAAATGGAAAGCAGCTTCACCACGGATTCATGCTGCCGGCTGGAAACGACTTTCGTTGAGAAATAACTTTTCCGCAGCGTTTCAATGTCCACCCGCAGCCCCCATTCCGAAATCAACTTTACCGTGCGCTCAAACTGCGCTTCCGTTGGTTTCTTTCGGAACAACTGTCCGGTCTGGAGGAAGCCGATCAGCTTGTCGCCCAACCGCACCGGCACGGCGGTATCGCAGAGACCGGCCTGGCAGACGACCGTCTGCGGCTCCTGAGTGGCTCGTTCGGAAAGCACCTCCTGCACTTGCAAACAAGCGCCGCAGGCGCGGCTGCTCTGGGACAAGAACTGGCAGAAGGCGTTCTGATATTTTTTCCCATGGTGCGGCAACTGCCAGGATTCGACCGGCCGCAACGTCACCGGGAGCCCGGTGGCCTCGCTGAAGGCACGTTCGTAGTCCTGGTAAATCTTGGAGTTGGCCAGCGCTTCAATCAAGGCGCGGTTGCCGTTCCCATTGCCATTTCCATTTCCAGGAGCGGCATACGGGCTTTTGGCTTTGAAAACTGCCTCGCGACGCAGGCCATTTTCATGAGCGGTGAGGGCCACGGAAGTGGCAGGGACGGCCGCCTTCCGGAATTCAACAGGTGCCACCGCGGTTGCGACCTCTCGCCTACCAATTGTTGTTTGCATGGCAGCAAATTAGGAGGACAGAAAAAAAACTACAATTGGGGAACGGCCTGACTGGAACCTGCCGCCATTCACTACCAAGCCTAGGGGTTTCCCTTATGCCTCTTAAAGCAGTCTCGTTGCGCGCCGAGTTACGTGTGAAGGCAAACCTGCCAACCTGGAATTGCGCCGGAGCGGCGCAACTGTTGCGAAGCTTTTCAACCTCGATCAGGTTCTGCGCCAGTGTTTGCACAATCGATTTACGCGCAAAAAGAAAAGCCCAAAGAAAACTGCGCCACACGTATTCACACCGCAGGTGTAGCCCAGCTTGTATGGCACGCCAGTGTTGTTCTGGTTGTAAATCGAAACGTCGTGCCCAACCACGAGGTTCGGCAAAGCGCAGGGCATCATTGCTCCTTGCAACATGCCGCGACCGAATCCGGCCGGAGCCGAACTTCGCTCCAACGCCGCCGATAAGTGACGAATGCCGTAGCCAAGCACGAACGCGACGACAACAATCGTCAGCACCCGCGAAAGGACTTTTCGCCAGGTTGGAGTCGTGGTTTTAGTTTGTGCAGCGATCATTTTTCGTAGGCGAAGAGCATGTTTTTTTGGCGTCGCGCAAGGCAAGCAGAATCCTTGATCGGAGCGCGTAGGGTTCGGCAAAAACAGATCCAGTTGAATTCGGCAAACATCTCTAAACCTTACGTGAATTTGCGCCACCAGCGGAACCATCGCACCGTGTCCTGCCACGGATGAATCTTGCTCTGTTCTGTTTTGTAAATGACTGCGATCGGAACGAATT
>JBQCEJ010000226.1:0-3738 GCA_051960355.1 Verrucomicrobiota bacterium
GAATGGGCTGGTCAATGGCGAAAACATCCACCAAAAGGTCAAAGTCCCCGGCCCAGTCACGGTCGTTTGCCGTGTTGTGGCTTGGCCATTGGCAACCAACCCGCTCTGTGCGGCTTTGCCATCGAGTGACGTGATCAATTCGGGAAACCACGGCGCGGTGCCGCTGTTCGCCCAAGTCCATCCCGGCGTGTTTAATGCCGTCGGCAAATCCAACACGATCACAGTCAGGTAAGCATTTGAACTGCTCGTTGTGCCGTAACCATTGTTGACGGCCACCGAATAATTGCCTTGGTTGGTGGTTTGAACATTCGTCAGAGTCAAAGCCAAGTTGGTGGCATCCAAAATATTTGTGCCGTTAAACTGCCATTGAAATGTGTTTGGTATTGGCCCGGCTCCAATCGCCACAGAAAAAATGATGTTAGAGCCAGCAATGACAGTTTGATTAGTTGGTTGCACAATGATTGCAGGCGCATTAGTCAGAACATTAAGAAGAGCATTTGAGCTGGTAGCAGAGCCAAAATTATTGTTGAATATAGCAGTATAATTTCCTTGGTTGCTAGGTTGAACATTTGTCAATATTAAAATTGAATTGGTGGCATCCGAAATATTGGTGCCATTGAATTGCCACTGGAACCAATACGGTATTGGGCCAGAACCAACAGCCGCAGAAAATGAGGCATTATATCCAGCATAAATGGTTTGATTTGTAGGCTGTACTGTGAAAAGAGGAATGTTGGTGACAACGGTCAAGGTGGCCGCAGCGCTTGCCGCAAAACCAAGATTGTTGCTGGCAATAAGAATATAATTTCCACCGTCAGCCGGTTGGATATTCGTCAGATTTAACAATAGATTCGTTGCACCTTCAACGTTACTGCCGTTTAATTGCCATTGGTATACCATTGGCTGAACACCGACCGCATTTGCAAACATGAAAGTTGAATATCCTGCGTAATTCTTTTGATTCCAAGGCTGGATGGTTATGGCCGGTGCTCCGTTGTTGGTAATTATCATGGTTTGCCACGAACCTGCTGCCAAAGCGATTACATTGTTCGTAACGGGTTCGTTCGTCACCGATCCCCAGACGACTAAAGTTCCATCGTTTTTTAGAGCCATGCAATATCCGCCATTATCTGGTGTAAACGAATTATCAGGTGCGGCTGCAATTGCGACTACGTTGCTTAAACCTACTGGGATATTGGTTTGTCCAGAACCATTGGCACCCCAAGCGACACATGTCCCATCCATTTTTAGTACTAGTGTATGGAAGCTGCCAGCAGCTATCGCAACTACATTGCTTAAGCCGGGCGGAACGTTGGTTTGCCCGTAGGTATTCAACATATATGTCCACGCAGTAACTGTCCCATCATTTCTCAAGGCAACGCCTTCAGTAATGCCGGCGGAAACAGCTACAACATTGGTCAAACTCGCTGGAGTACGCTGCGCCCCCCCAAAGGCATATCCACCCCAACCAACCACAGAGCCGTCACTCTTTGCTGCTAAACTAAAATCTTCGTTTCCATTGTAGCCACCCGCCGCAATTGAAATAACATTCGTTAAACCGTTGGGAACATTGGTCGCATTCCCATCATTATCACCCCATGCAACAACTGTCCCAACGCTTGTCAAGGCCATCGCGTGATAGGTCGCAGCAGACATTGCAACGACATTTGTAAGCCCCGATGGCGGTTTTGTTTCACCATGCACATTGTAACCCCAACCCTCCACAGTTCCATTGGTCCTTAGAGCGAGACAATAAACCGAACCAGACGCGACAGCCAATGCATCTGTTAAGTCCGATGGCACATTTGTTTGGCCATAGGTGTTATTGCCCCCAACGATTACCGCGCCGCCTTGCGTTTGAGCCAGACAAGTGTTTACCATAACTAGCAAAGCAATTAGCACCGCCAGCCATGTTTTAACTGAATGAAAATTAATTGGCTGTTTTGTTTGCCCCGCATCCTTCTTGGTCAGTTGATTGTTTGGGAATTTCATAAAATATTAGGTTTTATGCCGCATACAGCAACGATTGGAGTTGGTTGACGGCGGTGCGGAGTTGGTCTGCGCCGCCGAATTTGCCGATGATTTCGTTCACGTTGCCGTGGTGGGAAATGGGCGGAAGTTTCAGCACGTCGGAGGGATAGGGCTGAAAGCCCGCTCTGTTATAGCCCGGGCTGAAGGCCCGGGAATACGTGCAAACAAATTGTCTCCCGCCCTGTAAGGGCGGCACATGGGTGGTGAGATCGTTGGAGCGGCCTTTCAGGCCTTGGGGGTTTTTGGTGATGGCATAACCCGGCCCTTCCGGCCGGGCTGTCACATTGCGGGCCTTCGGCCCTTTGTAACATTGGCCGGCCCCGATTTGTCCGGTCACATGACGGGATTTCGGCCCTGGTTGAATCTCAATCCCACGCATAACGTTCGTCCAAAGGTTTGCCGTTCTTTTCGCAGAAGCGGCGATACTCGGTCTGGAAATTTTCCTGCTGGTGGTGCTCTGGCTGTTTGCGGATGTATTCGCGCACCGCTTCAACGTGCATGGGGCTGACACTGAATTCGCCGTAGCCGCCCTGCCAGGCGAAATCGCGATACCACGGATCGAGGGTCTTGATCCAACCGGAAGATGCTGTCTTGACCTGCTCAACAATCTTTGCCGGTGGGTGGTTCTTCGATTGCGCGAACAAGACGTGGATGTGGTCGCGCACAGAATTGATTTCGATGAGCGGCGAATCGTGGTTCTTGAGAACGCCCGTGAGGTAGGCGTGGAGTTGGCCACGTTCCTCGTCCCGGAGGAGTGGACGTCGCTCCTTCGTGCTGAACACGAGATGAACGACAATATTGGCGAGGGATTGGGACATGGATGGTTCGCCTTTACAAGGCTTCTGAGATTTTAGGGAACGGGTTTCCCGGCCCTTCAGGCCGGGCTATCACATGGCGGGCTTTCAGCCCTGTTTTGTCGGCGTTAATCGGCATACAGCAGCGATTGGAGTTGGTTGACGGCGGTGCGGAGCTGGTCTGCGCCGCCGAATTTGCCGATGATTTTGTTCACGTTGCCGTGGTGGGAAACGGGCGGGAGTTTCAGCACGTCGGAGGAATAGGGCTGAAAGCCCGCTCTGTTATAGCCCGGGCTGAAGGCCCGGGAATACGTGTAACCCAATTGCCTCTCGCCCTGTACGGGCGGCACATGGACGGCGGTATCCTTGGAGCGGCCTTTCAGGCCTTGGGGGTTTTTGGTGATGGCATAACCCGGCTTCAGGCCGGGCTGTCACATTGCGGGCCTTCGGCCCTTTGTAACATTGGCCGGTCCCGATTTGGCCGGTCACATGACGGGCTTCTGCGATGGAATGGGGATCAACTTCCCAACCGGCGGCTTGAAGGTTTGGGGTGATGAGAGTCCGGCAGGTGTCGGCTTCGTTCAGTCCGCGAGAAGCCTGTTTCAGTTCAAGATTGTTAACGCTCATTCGCCCCAAGAAAACACCGCACTCATTTCTGCCAACGGCGGAAAACTACCAGCAAGAGAGCGGAAGGAACAAGTCTGATTACGACCGAAATCCAGACCGACACGTGAAGCCCGAACAGGCGCGAGATAATTCGGCCGGCCAGCAGCGTTGGTTGTCGGTCCAGCAAGGTTTCTGACGGCTCGAACAGGTTTGTTCGCGACGGGAGCAAGGATGTTGGTCGGACGATCTTGTTTGCTCGTGGCTCGAACATGTTTGCTCCCGGCGGCAACAAGGATGTTGGTCTCGC
>JBQCEJ010000227.1:0-6526 GCA_051960355.1 Verrucomicrobiota bacterium
GCCCTTCGTCTTGGTGTCGTTCGGCGTATCTAAAACGCCTTTCAGTTCAACGCCCGTTGGAACTGTCAGCGTTCCATCCAGCCGGTAAGTGCCGCCCGGCACAAACACGATTCCCCCGCCATTGTCAGCAGCGGCGGCCAACGCGTTTGAGAACGCGGCTGTAGCGTCAGTGACACCATTTGCCTGTGCGTTGTATGGCGGACTCGTCACGACATACAGATTCGTTTTTGCGGGACGAAAGCTGGTCGTGGGCTTCCGGTAGTCGTACGGCGGCAGCGGATCAATGGCCAGCGGAGTGTGATTGATCGTCACCGGATAATCCGTGTTGTCCACAATGCGCGCTCCACCCGTGAAGCGGTTGCCCAGAATGGCGGCGCCACGCACCTTGTCGCCGAGTTGAATGTGAGAAGCCGAAGCATCCGAAAAATCGGAGTTTATGATCGAAAGATATCCCTGATTCATTTGAATCGGCCCCTGCTGAAGATCGCAGCTCATCATCAGCACCCGCGCATTCGTTCCATTGCAAAGCAGCGCCGCATCCGAGGCTTCAATGCTGCAGGTGTGGAACATCGTTGATTCCTGGGCGGTGGGTTCCAGTAAGATGCCAGTTTCCGCCCCTTGAATGTTAAAGCGCGTAAACTGGTAACCCGCGTAGGCGCTGGCTTCGATGTCCACACCGGTTTTGCAGCCAATGAGATTGAAGCCATACGACTGGCCATTGGGGAACTTACCGTCAACGCGTCCGGGGCGGAGAGCAAAACCAATGTTGTAGCCCTCGACGGTGACGTAACATGAATACGACCAGTCAATGCGTTGCACAATCATGCCGGTGCCGTTGTTGTAGAGCCACGCCTCGTGCTCGCCGTTCGTCGGCGCGTTGGGCAGGCCGGAATCCGCCCAGTATGCGGGCGAAAAATGAACCGTCTCGACCCGCCCGATGTCGGCCAGACAATCGAATTCAATTCCGGTCTTCAGCGGCGTTCCATAAATGTGGCGCAGGAACGGACGGGCGGTCGTGCCATTCACATACGAGGTATATCCAAAATAGGCGTTCACGAAGGTCACGTTCTCGAGCGTGGCGCCGCCTCCATTGCCAATGGTGGGCGGATAAGGTCGGATATCGTTTGGCAGTTGTTCGGGATACCAGATCGAAACGCCATTCACACCGGCGCTGCTGTTCAACTTGATGAACGGATCCGCGTTCATGTTGCCCCGTCCGGCATAGGCTTTGAGAACTGTTCCCACAATCGCCTGACCGGGACCGGGCCGCTGCCAGTCGCCACGCAGCGTCACGCCGGACGGAATGATCAGATTTCCGCTGACACGGTAATGCCCTGCCGGCAGGAACAGCGCGCCGCCGCCGAGGTTGCCCAGCAGTGTTAACGCGTCTTGCAATGCGTCGGTCACATCCGTCACCCCGTCCGCGACGATCCCAAAATCCGCGGCGGCATTGAAGGGCGTGACGATCAGTTCATTGGTTGAATACTGACTGGAGACCACATGCCAGTTGACGGGAATCTGACCGGCGATTGCCTTGACCGTTGTCTTGCCCGGGTGGCTGATGCCGAAATCGAAAATGGGAGTGCCGCTGCCGCCGTAGCCAGTGATCTTTCCGGCAGCAATATAGTCCCGCATCGCACCTGAATAATCGCCTTGGATGATCATGGCTCCCGATTCGAGGTTGATGATTGACGCGCCGCTGATGGACTGGGCGGCACTGAACTGATTCAAGTTGAGAAGCCCGTTGCTGCGGATGTTGACGTAACCCGTTCCAGACGTCCAACCGAGCCCGAGCTGCCCCGCGACATTGACGGTTCCGCCGTTGATTTCCAGGGTGCCGACGGCGGGAGAATTGAGCCCGATCCAAAGGTGATCGCCGCAGTTTACCACACCGCCCGGCTCCACAATCATTTGGGCGGAGCGATTGTATCCCAATCCTGTCCAGACATTACTGGTGGTCAGACTGCCACCGCTCTTGACCCGGATTACTCCGCCATTTCCGTTATCTCCCTGGACGAGTTGATTAAACGATTGTGCATTGGTGACCACACATTCAGCGGTCCCAGACACATTAAAAACCGCTTTATCTCCGGGCGCGACATAACCCGGCAGCCCAGCCGTCCAGTTGCCCGGTGTATTCCAATTACCGGCGGCCGGCGGGTAGATGCCATTGGCGGCGGGATTCCAGACAGTTGTTGCATTGGCAAGACCGGCGAACAGCAGCCAACCGGCACATAGTGTCAGTGATTTCATCAAAGTCTTGCCGCGAGCACGGCTAGATTCAGCTATTGCTCAAAATCCCAGATGTTGCCATTGCCCTTCGTCCCCGTGTGTCCGCTGCACCGGATGGCCGTGACGTTCGTTTTCAGGGAATCGACGTGACCATCCATGAATCCAACATTGGCGCGCAGGTTGTGCAGCGGTGGGTAAACTCCAGGCTCACCGCCGGGCCCTTTTCCCGTGCCGGGGATAGCAGCCCAGCACTCAATGCGATAGTAAACTCCCGTCAGCGTATTATTCCTAGCCCCATCACCCAACAGCACGGTCTGGGTGGGGCGAGTGGCTTGCGTTGTTTTTCGGCCACCGAGCCTCGTGAAGGCATCGTTGGCGCGGTCGAGCTTTTCACTGACGGCATAACTCCGTCCCGCGAGTTGGACATTTTCATGCGCAATGACCATCAAAGTGGGGCAGTTGAAAACCCCGCCCTTGGTGGTGGCCGCATTCGTATCCGTGTTGCCGATGTAAGGCTTGATCAAGGGGACCCAGACGAAAGGGTCGGCGTTTTGTCCGGTGGCGGGCAACTCATCCTTATTATCCAAGCTATACATCTGCGTGGCCAGGCTCAACTGGCGCACATTACTGGCGCACTGAATAGCTTGCGCCTTGGCTTTGGCTTTGGAAAGCGCCGGCAACAACATGGCCGCCAAAATGGCGATGATGGCGATCACCACCAATAGTTCAATAAGCGTGAAAGCATTCAATGACAGCCTGCACTGTGAGCTGCGTTCGTATTCTTTTTCGATGTGCTTTTTCATAGCCGTTGTTGGTTTCAGATTTTCAATTACGCTCGTGTTTCAATATGTGTCAGGGCGGCGTGATGGGAATGGCGCTCGTGACGGGGATTTCACCGCGCAACATCTTTCCGGCCTGATCAGCCAGTCGCAGGTACCAGTCGCTGCCCAGGTTTTCGCCGTCGATATTCAGCGGCACGAATATGCCTTGCGCCGGCAACTCGGCGGCGGTCGGCGCCATCTTGTACATGGCCGTGCCCTCATCCACTTCATCGAACATCGCGCCGTAAACCATCGTGCAGCCGGACCGGACGGCATTGTAGGCCTGCCGCCAGTAGAAGTCTCCGCCGTTGCGCGGGATCTGGTTGTAAAGCCCGTTGTCCTTCAGGTTGGCCCACGAAAAGCCGGGGAAAATCACCGGCAGATAATCAATGCCGTGGCTCGTGCAATCGGCCAGATCGGGAACGATATAATTATTTCGAAACGTGTCGGCTCCGCTGTTGTTGCTGTATCGCCCGACGGACCACGGACTGATGACGTCGAAGGACCGGAACACATTGGCCCAGGCGGGATCGGTTTGCGCATCGCCGGTCAGCGTCCGCCAGTTGGTCGGCAACCCGCCCATCACCGTGCAGCCGGCGGCCTTGAACCAGTCGATCACTTGCTGCGCCTGCTGGGGCGTGTCGGACCGGCCGCTGAACCCGAACCCCCAGATAGCCACGACGGGTTTGCCGTTGTGATGAAGATAGGCGGGACTGTTGGTGACTTGCTGCGTGTTGACGAGATAGAGCCAGTCGTTGGTCAGCTTGCTCACGAGCGTGTTGGTCGCGTAGCCGGAAATGTCATACATGATGGCGAACACCCGGCCGTACGTTTCGGCTCCCACCCGCACGTTGACGGCGACTTGATTGCGAAGGGCCGATATCGTTGTGCCGGTGAGGTCGCTGAGAAAGCGCTGAAAAAAGACGCCGTCGAGATGATTCTCCCGCATCCACTTGAAATGGCGCACCACGGTTTTTTGTTTGTAAGCGGAATAGAGTTTCGCGGGCTGGCCATTTGAATAGGTCATGCTGGTGCTGAACAACTCGTCCGCATCGAGCTCAGAGGTGTCCGGCCACAAGTCGATATGAGCATTGGCAGCATCGGGAGTGTTGTTGCCAAACCAATGCACCCAACTGTTCTGCGCGGAACCATCGCCCGGAGCTGAAAACCAGCCCTGATAGCCCATCAGCAACTTGTGGTTCATCGTGGAAGGATCCACCTCGCTGGCCAGCCGGAAGAACGACATCTGGTTGATCATGCTGACGATCACCTGATTCGTGCCGTTACTTGTAGTCACACTGTTGGTCACTTTTTTCCAAACCACAGGCGGAGCGAGATTCGTGGTGGACTGCAACGCGTAATAACCGGCCGAACTCGGCCAGAAGAGCACCAGGTTCGGACTGGCTAGTTTGATGGAAAGTAAGTTGGTGACGTAAGAGCCGCCGCCTGGGTTGGCGGTGAGCGTGGTGGTATTGGCGCCGCCATCGAAAGTGCTGTACACCGTGCCCGTTCCGCCGTAGCCGATGATCTTGCCGGTGCTGATGAAATTGCTGACCGAACTCACTTGATTGCCGGTGATCACCACCGTGCCCGCACCAATGTCCAGGACCGAAGCGCCCTGGATCGAAAGAGTCGAATTCCACTGGGCAAGGTTCAGCACTCCACCGTTGACATGCACCGTCCCCTTTCCCCCGCCCCACCCCAATCCGAACATGCCATCGACCGAGACTGCGCCGCCATTCATGGTCAACGTGCCATCGGATCCCGGGCTATAGCCAACCCACAAATGGTTTCCAAAACTGGCCGCGCCGCCGCTCTCCACAATCGTTTGGTTCGTGTTGTTATAGCCGATGGCGGACCAGTTGACGGCACTGGCGCTCAGGCTGCCGCCATTGGTGATGATGATTGTGCTCCCCGGGCCGCCATCTCCCGCGACCATTTGACCGACAGTTACCGGGCTGGCCACCACACAAGCTCTCGCTCCGGAGATATTAAGAACCACCTTGTTGGTGCTGTTAGGAACAACACCCCCGGTCCAGTTGGCGCTCTCGGTCCATAAGCCATTGCCGGACGGATTGGCGGCCGGATTCCAGACGGTCGTGGTCAGTTGCGCCTCGGCGCAAGTTGCGGCGCAGACGAGCAACCCAGCGGTCAGGATCAGGCGGTGTGTTCTAAACGTCATGTGCTGCCAATCTCAGAACTCATCTAAAATTTTTCAGGTGAGTGTGCTTCAAGTTTCGACTCAGCGAACCGGCCCGTCCATCTCCCCATTGGTGGGGAGATGGAGCTGCAAGCCGGGTGAAAGTGTGACTGCCTGAACCAACGCTGCCTTGATACCGGCATAACACCTCACAGTTCCCGAGCGATCAGTGTGAAACCGTCCGATAGAACATTTGACCCGCACCCGCCGGGAAGATGAACGTCACGGGGGCACCGGCGGCCGCGTTCGTGCTGCCCGGCACGGGTGTCCAGGAAGCGGGCGACAAACTGGGCGTGGCTTCGATGTAATAGGTGTAGCCCGCCGTAGTCTGATAGGTCAGCGATACATTACCGCCACTGACCGTGACTCCAGTGACTGATTGCGACGGCGGTGGCAGCGGCACTCCGGAGGTGACGGTCGTTTTGCCAGTGCCAGAGTCATAGCTACTTAAGACATTGGGAGTGCCACTGGCCGTGATCTGGCCGCCGCTGACGTAAGTGCTGACGGTGGCGGTTTGATCGCCATTGATCACCACCTTGCCTGTTCCCGCTATGTCCAACACCGACGCGCCCTGAATTCTATCGGCTCCCAACTGGGCAAGGTTCAAGGTGCTGCCATTGTTAACGTTCACAAACCCTAGTCCTCCGTCAGTTCCTAATCCAAACGAACCGCCAACCGTCACCGTTCCGCCATTCATCGTCAACGTGCCCACCGCTCCGGGATTGAATCCAACCCAGAGATGATAAGCGAAACTGGCCGACCCTCCGGATTCAACAATCATCACCGAATTGGAGTGGTAGCCGATGGCGGACCAATCGGTCGCGCTAGCCGTCGTCAGGCTGCCACCGTTGGTGATGATCAGAACGCCTCCGGGACCGTTGTCGCCCATCACCACTTGTTTGGCAACCGCCGCATTGGTGATCGTGCAAGGTCTCGCTCCCTCAA
Source organism: Verrucomicrobiota bacterium (assembly GCA_051960355.1). Lineage (GTDB taxonomy): Bacteria > Verrucomicrobiota > Verrucomicrobiia > Limisphaerales > DASXHY01 > DASXHY01. Next base: position 6,199 of record JBQCEJ010000227.1, read on the forward strand.
CATTGAATATGACCTTGGTCACATTGGCTGGAACCATGAGGCCGGTCCAGTTGGCGCTCACGTCCCACGTGCCCGTGCCGGACGGATTGGCTGCGGGATTCCAATGGACTTGCGCCGGCGGAACATAAGCGCCGGAGACGTAGAGAGTGGTTTTGCCCGCGTTGAGGTTGCCGTAGTCCACTCCCACCGTGCCCGCCCCGCCGTTGGCCGTAATCTGGCCAGCGCTGATAAAATTCGTGATCGAATCGTAATGATTGCCCGAGATCACCACCAAGCCCGTCCCAGCCACATCCAGGACGGAAGCGCCCTGAATGGAATTCGTATCATT
>JBQCEJ010000228.1:0-3676 GCA_051960355.1 Verrucomicrobiota bacterium
CCTGAAAGCTCGTGATCGAACCTTTCTTGGTCGAGGTGATGCGTTCCTGCAAGTCACCCATTTCCGCGGCCAACGTGGGCTGGTAACCCACGGCGCTCGGCGTGCGGCCCAGCAACGCGGACACTTCCGAACCGGCTTGCGAGAAACGGAAAACGTTGTCGACGAACAAAAGCACGTCCTGGTTCTTCTCGTCGCGGAAATACTCGGTCACCGCGAGAGCCGACAGCGCCACGCGCAAACGGGCGCCCGGGGGTTCGTTCATCTGGCCGTACACCAGTCCGATACGGGAGCCCGGCTTCACAATCGGCATGCCGTTCGCGCCTTTTTTCGGATGCCCCATTTCGTCCTTCTCCACCTTGATGACGTCGGCTTCGATCATTTCGTTGTAAAGATCGTTGCCTTCGCGCGTGCGTTCACCGACACCGGCGAACATCGAAACACCGCCGTGCAGTTTGGCGATGTTGTTGATCAGTTCCATGATCACGACGGTCTTGCCGACGCCCGCGCCGCCGAACGCGCCGACTTTGCCACCCTTCAAGAAAGGACAGATCAAATCGATGACCTTGATGCCGGTCGTCAGAATCTGCGGGTTCGTCGATTGCTCGACCAGCGGGGGCGCCGCGCGATGAATCGGCAGAAATTTGTCGGCCTTCACCGGACCTTGTTCGTCCACCGGCTGGCCAGTCACGTCGAACACGCGGCCCATCACGGCTTCGCCCACGGGCATCGAAATCGGTGCGCCGGCGTCGGTGACTTCCATGCCGCGCTTGAGTCCTTCGGTGGTGCTCATGGCGATGGCGCGGACCCAGTTGTCGCCCAGATGCTGCTGCACTTCGAGCGTCAGCTTGGTCTTGGCGGCGGCGCCGGGCGGGGTAAACTCCAGCGTGAGCGCGTTATAAATGGCCGGCAACTTGTCCGCGAACTCGATGTCCACGCCCGGGCCGATGATTTGAACTATTTTGCCTTTGTTCATGTTCTAAATTTAGCTTTGAAATTGAATGTAACTGCCGCGCGATCAGCCCAACGCCATCTGGGCGGTGGTGATTTCCAAAAGTTCTTTCGTGATGTTCGCCTGTCGCAGCTTGTTGTACTCGAGCGTCAGATCCTTGATGAGCTGCTTGGCGTTGTCGGTCGCGTTCTTCATCGCCACCATCCGTGAGCTGTGCTCCGATGCCTTGGCTTCCAGCAAAATCTGGTAGACCTGAAAGTTCAGATAATGCGGCAGCAACGCGCCAAGCACATTTTCCGCTCCCGGCTCAAACTGAAATTCCAGCTCGGATTTCTCCAACGCCACCGCGGTGCCTGGCGCGCGAAAGCCGGCTTGCACGCCCGTCAACTCACCGATGGGCAGCAGCGGCAGCACTTCCGGCTTCTGGTTCAAGGTGCTGATGAAATTGGTGAAGAGAATATCCACGTGATCGACTTCGCCCTTCAAAAACATTTCCTGGGCAAACTTGGAAATCGCCCGGGCTTCCGCGAACAACGGAGAATCCTTATAGGTGAACTCCGCCACGAGCTGACGCTTGGTGCGAGCGATGAACTGGGCGCCCTTGCGTCCGGCACAAATGTAAGCGGTCGTGTCCTTGTCGTACTTCGCGGCTTCGCGCGTCAGGTTGGCATTCAAGGCGCCACACAGGCCCTTATCCGTGCTGACCACGATCACCGCGCGTTTTTTTCCGTCACGTTTTTCCAGGAACGCATGCGCGAAATCGCCCGAGCTGCCTGCCACCTGCCCCAGCATGCTGTTGATCAACGCGGCGTAAGGCCGTCCGGCAAGCGCCGCCAGCTGCGCCTTGCGCATCTTGGAGGAAGCCACCATCTGCATGGCCTTTGTGATCTGGGCCGTGTTCTTGACCGACTTGATCCGTCGGCGTATGTCGCGTGTGCTGGGCATGACTAAAATCTCTTTTTTGAACGCACCCGGTAAGGCGGTGCCGTTTCTCGAATATGAAAACCGATTTCCTTCGGCTTCGCTTCCGTCGGCGGCTCGATCAACTGCCGAATCGCCTCAAACAAATCCTGAATGGCTCCATCATGGCCGCTGACGCGCGTTTCCAGCTCGGCAAGTTTCCCCGAGAGTTCCTTGTGCGCGGCCAATTGTTCGCGCATCGAAATGAAAGCTCGAATGACCCGAACACTGGCTTCAACCGCTACTTTGCTGTTCAGAACGTTTCCCAGCATCAGAGCACCGTGTTCGGTAAAAACCCGCGGCAACGTGCGCCGTCCACCGTGGGAACTCGAGATCACAAATTGTGATATCAAGTTTTTAAACTCTTGACCCTGAAGCTGAAACGCGAAATCCACTGGGAACCTTTTCGCGTTTCGTTTGACCGCCTGATTGAGCTGCCCGGTCGTCACCCCAAAAATTTTGGCCAGGTCAGAATCCAGCAGGACGCGCTGCCCGCGAATCAGGAAAATCATTTCCTCGATCCCGGTCGCCTGAGCGTCTTTTGAATTCCTGGCCATGGTCGTTACCGAAACACCGGTTAGCGATAGGTCTGCTTGAACTCCGTGACCGCCGCTTTCAATTCGCCCGCCAGTGCTTCGCTGATCGCCTTTTCATTGCGAATCTTCGTCAGCACTTCGGCTTTGCGCGTGTTGAGGAAATCCGTGAGCTTGTTCTGGAAATCCTTCACCTTTTCCACCGGGACATCATCCACAAAGTTGTTCTGCACGGACCAGAGAATGGCCGCCTGAACTTCCACCGGGATCGGATTGAATTGCGGTTGCTTGAAAATCTCCACCACGCGTTTGCCGCGTTCCAGAATCGCCTGCGTCTTGGCGTCGAGATCGGAACCAAACTGCGCGAACGCGGCCAGCTCACGATACTGGGCCAGGTCACCCTTGATTCGGCCGTCGACTTTTTTAATCGCCTTGATCTGCGCGGCGGAACCGACCCGGCTCTCGGAGAGACCGACCGAAACGGCGGGACGAACACCTTGATAGAACAAATCGGTTTCCAGATAAATCTGGCCGTCCGTAATGGAAATCACGTTGGTCGGAATGTAAGCCGAAACGTCGCCGGCCTGCGTTTCGATGATTGGCAGTGCCGTCAGCGAACCATTGCCGTATTTTTCCGAAACACGGGCGCTGCGTTCGAGCAGGCGGCTGTGCAGATAAAACACGTCACCCGGATACGCTTCGCGGCCGGACGGTCGCTTGAGCACCAGCGAGACCTGACGATACGCCACAGCCTGCTTGGAGAGATCATCGTAAATGATCAGCGCATCCATGCCATTGTCCATGAACCATTCACCCATGGCGGCGCCGGAGAACGGAGCCAGATATTGATTTGCGGCAGAATCTGAAGCCGAAGCCACCACAACAATCGTGTCTTCCAGCGCGCCGGCTTTTTCCAATTCAGCAATGACACGCGCCACATTCGATTGCTTCTGACCGACAGCAACGTAAATGTTGTACATCGGGCGGAAGCTCTTGTCGCCGGAGGCGCGGCCGACTTTATTGATGCGCGATTGATTGATCATCGCGTCCACACCGATGGTCGTCTTGCCGGTGGAACGATCGCCAATGATCAATTCACGCTGACCGCGGCCGATCGGAATCATCGCGTCAATGGCCATGATGCCGGTCTGCACCGGTTGGCTCACGGATTTGCGTTTGACGATCCCGGGCGCAATTTTTTCGACGGGATACAGCGCGGTTTCCTTGATCGGCC
>JBQCEJ010000229.1:0-7219 GCA_051960355.1 Verrucomicrobiota bacterium
TCTCAACAACATACTTTAATTGTCACAAAAAATCTAAATCCTTATCGACGCGCCCTGTCGGGCGGGCCGGGGGTGCATTATCCGGAGCCACGCCCGGCGACGCTCTTAAACTCCGTGCCCTGATGGCTGTTCCGTGGTTAACTCCCAGCCGATCGTGCGAAAACTATTCGATATCATTCATGAAGACGCCGAGTTGCTGGTGATCAACAAACCTGCGGGTCTGGTTTGTCATCCCACCAAAACCGACGAATACTCGAGTCTCATCAGCCGCATCCGTCTGCATCTCGGCCCGGAATCCCATCCGCATCTCGTCAATCGGCTGGATCGCGAAACCAGCGGCGTAACGCTGGCCGCGAAAACCGATCTGGCCGCCCGCGAGCTTCGCCGCCTGATGGAGAGCCGCGCAGTGCAAAAGGAATACCTGGCCATCGTCCACGGGCACGTCGCCGCCGATCACGCGTGGATTGCGGAACCGCTCGGCAAAGATGAACAGAGCCGCGTCGCTGTCAAAGATTGTGTGCGTGCGGACGGTGCGGCTTCGCAAACGGAATTTTGGGTGGAACGCCGTTTTGAGCGGGATTTTTCCGCCGTGTTCCCTTCCACCAACCGTTCTCCAACCGATTCCGAACGCGTGAAATTTTCCCTGCTGCGCGTGCAGCCGCACACCGGCCGCAAACACCAGATCCGCATTCACCTGGCGCATCTGGGGCACCCGATTGTCGGCGATAAAATCTACGGCGGTGACGAAGACCTCTATCTGGCGCTCGTTGAAGGTCGCCTCACGCCGGCGCAGCGCGAGCGTTTGATTTTTGAGCACCACGCGTTGCATGCGCGCTCGGTGCGATTTTCCTGGCGCGGCAGTGACGCTGAATTCCGCTGCGAACCCGAACCGTGGTTTGCAAAATTTTTGATTGAATCCAGCGCGAATGATTTCGCCGTGCAATAGATCTTCCGGACGCGACTGAAGTTAACTGCGTTCGAGTAATGCGACGGGAAAGCGGTTGAGGATTTCACCCAAGTGCAAAGTCGGCGCGCCATCGCGAGTGGCGACCGTGAGCGTTTCCTGGGTAAAGATATTCCGAAACGTCGCGCCCGGCGTCGTCTCCGGCGGCAGGGGCAACAGCGTATCGTTCCAGATTTCCAAACCGCACGGGACGATTTCCCGCCCTTGGGTCAATCCACAAACAAGCCGCGGCGCAACCGCGATAATCTGATGAGCGCCGCGTTGTCGACTGAACGCGCAGACGTGATCCAACATCGCGCCGCTAGCGGGCAGTGGAGTATAGGTGCCGGCCTCGAACAGCTCGCGCCGCCGCAGTCGCAATTCCAAAGCCCGCCAAATTGTATAGAGTTTGATTTTGCCGGAGTCACTCGCCTCCAGCAGCTCGGAGCAAAGAGCGCGGGAGTTTTCGCCTCGGCTGAACCGCGCCTTCAACTCAGCCAGGAAATCACGGCGCAACCTGTGATCCACCGGACGGCGATTGTCTGGATCGACGAAACTGAAATCCCACAGCTCAGTGCCTTGGTAGAAATCAGGCACGCCGGGCGAGGTGATCTTGAGCAGAGTCTGGGCGAGTGAATTGAATCGGCCAAAGAATGCGACGCGCCGTTGAAACCGGATCAGGTCTGGAAGAAACACGTTCCGGGAATCCTCCGTGAGAATGCGCGCAACAAAATCCTGAACGGCCGTTTCGTAAGCGGGATTGGGATTCGTCCAACTCGTGTTCGCCTTCGATTCACGAATCGCCTTGAGCAGGTAAGCGGTCGTGCGTTGACGAAACAGTTCCAGGCCGTCCGGAGCGTTGTTGTGGGATGGAAGCGCTCCGATCAAGGTTTGGTACTGGAAATATTCGTCGTTTGAAGTCGGCGCAAGGTGGCCGTTCACGCTCGTCTTTTTATCGACATTCCAATCGCGCCATCTTCGGATTGCGTCCTGCCATTCGTCGGGAATTTCCGAGAGCACATCGATGCGCGTGCGGGCGTCTTCGCCGCGTTTGGTATCATGAGTGGCCGTGGCCAGCAGCGTGTGCGGCCAAGTCCGGGCGTTGATCGCATTGGCCTCATGAAAGGCTTCCACGCTGACGCCAAACCGTCCCGGATCGCCGCCGACTTCATTGAGTGAGATGAGTCGGTTGTAGTTGTAGAACGCGGTATCTTCCAGGCCCTTGGCCATTACCGGACCGGTGAGTTGTTGCAGACGCATTACAAAATCGCGCGCGAGCTGTGTGGCTTCAACACCGCTCGCGATCGGTTCCAACCTCAGCAAACTTTTGATCCAGTCGAAAATCAACGGATCGAGCAACGCTGCGCGTGATCTCGCGCCTCCAATTGCGGTTTGGATAACGGTGAGGTCTTGCGCGGTTGGCGTGGGCAAATTTTCCGTCAGGTAAGTGCGATACACCGGCCACGCCGCGATCACAGATTTCAACGCGGAGCGGAGTTGACCGAAAGTGAAATCAATTCCGCGACGATCGTGAGCGGCAACGGTTTGAAGTTGATGGATCAGGGCGTCCAATTCGCTCGGGAGCAAATCCGAAAGAATTCTCTCTTTGCTTTGATAGATCACTTCGGTCAAATCGCGCGGGCCATTCTCTGCTTCCTTGCCGATAAATTTTTCGTAGATCGCGGTCATCTGCGACGTGTTCGAGCGATTCACAAAGAGACCGTTCACGCGATTGAGGAAATCGTAACCGGTGGTTCCCGCTACGGGCCAATCCGTTGGAAGCGGCTCATCGCCGGAGAGAATCTTTTCGACCACAACGTAAAGGGGAGCGTCCGCTGAAGCATTCAGTTCCGCGGCTCTGGTTTGAAGCCGTTCCAGATATTGCTTGGGATTTCGCAACCCGTCGGGATGATCGATCCGAAGCCCGCTGATTTTCCCTGTGCGGAGCCAGTCGAAGATGCGCTCGTGAGTGGCGGTGAACACCCGAGGCTTTTCGATGTTCAAGCCAACCAATTCCGAAACATCGAAGAACCGGCGATAGTTGATTTCCTCCGGGCCGACGCGCCAATACGCCAGCCGATAATTTTGCTCCTGAAGTAATGCGTCGAGCTGATCGAAGGCGCGCGGTTGGCCGACCTGGCCATTGAAATGGCGCAAGGCGCGTTGCGGGTCTTGGTTGGTGAATGCCGCGAGCGTGGCCGGTGCGACCGGAAACTTGCGATCGTAATAACCGATGAAGAATTTGCCGGACTGGAATTCCAGCCGAAGCTTTCCACTTTCCAGAACGCGCACGTAATGATCTTCCAGAACGGGCAACAGGATTTTGTTTCGCAGTGAGGGATCTGGCGGCGTCCAGTTGATATCGAAAAATTCCGCGTACGGCGAATGACGTCCATTTTCCAAGACATCGCGCCACCAGTCGTTGGAGAGCACGGCGCCCATGTGATTGGGAACGACATCGAGCAACAGGCCAAGCTTCAGTTCACGCAATCGTTCGGTGAACCGTTCAAACGCAGATTCGCCGCCGAGGTTTGCGCTGATTTTCGAAAAGGAACAAACGTCATAACCGTGCGTGCTCTCCGGGCCTGCCTGGAAGAGCGGGGAAGCATAAACCGTGGAGATTCCCAGGTCGGTCAGATAGTCCGCGATCTCGACCGCCTGTTGGAAAGTGAAGTCGCGATTGAACTGCAGGCGATAGGTCGCGGACGGGAGGCACTTGGCTGGATGCTGGGCATTCATGGGAGAATGCGCGACCGCTCAAGGCTGAAGGGCCGTTGTGGAAAAGCCGAGCCGCTCTCCCAATTGCAGCAACTCTTTCAAACAGGTCCCCGCTTCCGCATCGCCTGACTGAGCCCGCTCGTGCAGTTCCGGCAGCACCTTGCGTCGCATGCTCCAATAAGTGTTCTGCACCTCGGCGAGGTTCAATCCCAAGGGCAACGGCATCACGAGGCTGGCGATTTGTTCCAGTTCGCGAACCCGGTCCAAATCGCAGGGGTTCTGGGCGATGTATCCGATCGCGCGCTCCATCCGGCTTTTCGCGGAGTAGCTGATTTCCGGATTGAGCACTTCCGTTCCTCGAAGCTGCGCTTCATTGATCGCGTTGCGCAACTGCTCGATATTCAGGTTGCCGTTGTCCAACTGCTTGCGAATCGTGCTGTGCAGGCTGAGGTCCCAGGCGGTTTGCAGGCCGGGCGGCAGCGGCGCGCCCGCGCCTTGAAGGAATTTCATGAGCGGCGCGTAGCGTTCAGTGATGAGCCGGAAACGTTGCTCCAGATCCTCGCGGGCGGAGGCGAGAATTTCGTTCAGCACCTGCCGCTGTTCATCTTTAAAGAGTGATTTCAACGAGTAACACGTCTCGCCCAGATGATGATCGATCAGCCGGATAACCTGCGGGAAATCCACGGCTTCGTAAGCTTCCTTCACCGCGTGAAACATCGTGTCGTAGGCTTCGATCGATTGAAAACTGCGGACGCCGCCGGCCAGATTATGTTCGCCGAGGTAAAGAATCGCGTAGCTCATCAGCGCGGATTCTTCGGTGATCTCGGAAGTGACCCGCGTGCGCCCGATTGCCAGTCGCGTTTTTCCAGAGGTGAACAATTCCCGATGCTCTTCTTCGAAGCTGAAGGAAAACACGCGAGCCGTTTGGCTGTAGGCGTGGAAAATGGAGCTGATGGCGTAATGCGCCACCGCCTTGTGCCAGTCGATCATCGCCGGCTTGACGAACTTGTGATAAATCGCGCGGCCGTCGCCGTGTTCCGGAATATTGCTCTTGGCCAGTTCAAGCCGGTCGAGAAAGGCCGGCTCGAAATCCTGACCGACGAGTTCATTGGCCAGTTGAATGACGCGCGCGGAGTATTGAATCACCTGAACGGTTTCGATCCCGGAGAGTTCGTCGAAAAACCAGCCGCAACTGGTGTACATCAGCAGCGCGTGCCGTTGCAGTTCCATGAGCTTCAGCACGGTGGTCTTGTCCTCTTCGCTCAATGGCTGGCGGGCGTGCGCGGTGAAAAAGCGTTCCCGGCTTTCCGGTGAACGATCCAGGATGACTGCAATATAATCGTTTCTGGCCTGCCACGGATCGCGCAGCAGTTCCGCCGTTCTGGCTTCAAAACGCGGCGCCATTTCGTCGCGGAGCCAATCCAGCGCCTGCCGCAGCGGCGCGCGCCAGCGTTGGTTCCAATCGCCATGACCGCCGCTGTTACAGCCGCAGTCTTCCTTCCAGCGGCCCACGCCGTGCGGGCAACTCCAGGCGCTGCCTTCATGGATTTGCGCCTCGAACTGCGGCGGGTGCTTTTCCAGGTATTCACCGTAATTTGTGAGCGTCGCCATCTGGCTGGTTTCGAGATGTTCCAGCGCATACGCGAGCGCCATTTCGCCGTGCCGATGATGATGTCCGTAGGACTCTCCGTCGGTGGCGATATGAACCAGCTGATCATCGCTGGCCTCATTGGAAAACGCGCCCAGCAAGCGGTTGGCGAGGCGATCGCCGCTGGAAAGCAGTTGTTCAAACGCGACCGCTTGCGAAACGAACGCGTCATAGAAAAAAACGCTGATATGTCGGCCGGAAGGTAGGTTGATGAGATACGGCCGGGTTGGATCAATGCGGCCGCCGTTCACGTCCTGCCAATCCGGATCGCCGATTCGCCGCATGGCGCGCGCCTGGTAAGGCGAGAGCACCGTGAACAGAATGCCTTGTTGGGCCAGGACTTCGAACGTCGCCGTGTCGGCCGCCGTTTCGGACAGCCAGAGACCTTCGGGCTTGCGGCCAAAGCGCGATTGGAAATCGCGGATGGCCCAGCGCACCTCCGTGACTTTATCGCGTTCATTGGTCAGCGGCATAATCACGTGATTGTAAATCTGCGCGAGTGCGGAGCCGTGCCCGCCATAACGTTCGCGGCTCAACTGATCGGCGGAAACAATCGCGTTGTGCAGCGCGGGCATTTTGTCCAACAGCCAGGCGAGCAGGGTGGGGCCGAAATTGAAACTGATGCGGGAATAGTTGCTGATGATATTCTCGATTTTCCCAGCGCCATTCAGAATGCGGGCCGCTGCGTTGGGCGCGTAACATTCGAGGCTCACGCGCTCGTTCCAGTCGTGCCATGGCGCGGCGGAATCCTGTAACTCGACCGCTTCCAACCACGGATTTTCACGAGGCGGCTGGTAAAAGTGTCCGTGGATGCAAATGAGCTTGTCCATCAAGACAATTTGCTGGGGCTTGAGTCCTCGGTTCAATGGGGGCGAAACCCTAACGAGAGCGGAGGAAGCGAACGTTCAACCTGCAACTTCAGCGTGGAACATCGAATCACGCTAAACCCACAGCACGCTGGGATACTTCTTTTGCAGTGAGGACTTGAGTTTGGGATAGGCGTTGGTCCGAAAAGCCGGCCAGTTGAAGGTCGATTCCAAACGTTTCCCATCCGGCGCGCAGAGCCAGAGCTTCACTGGCAGGCGGCCTTCGCCGATGTGCGGATGCTCCTTGAGCGCGAAGCTTTCGTGCAGCTTCACCTGCACCTCCGGCGATTGCGGTTCGCCGTCTTCGTCGCGCGGCGTGTCGGGATAGAGCAGTTTGAGTTTTCTGCCATCCGGCCAAACAACCGTCAGAGGCGCCAGTTCATCCAGCCAGCCCAGTTGTTCCTTCGCCAAATGCCGATGAAAGACTTCGCGCAATGGCGCCGCCTGCGCTTCCTTCGCCAGCGTGAGACCTTCAAAAGCAATGGCAAGGCGGTCGGTAATCGCGCTTTCATTCAACGGTGGAAATTCCAGTTCCGGCAGCACGGCGGTGACCAGATTCACGCGGGCGATGAACTGCTTGAGTTCGTGATTCAAGAGCGGCAGTTCGAAATTGCCTTTGCGTTGCGCCTCGGCAAGACAGCGGCCCGAAGCCTTGGGATCCACTTCGCGCTGGTGCTCGTGATGAATCACCAGGTCGTGAAAGCGCACGAGTTTCACGGCGGCAACGCGTTTGTGTGTGCGATCGTAAACGTGTTCGATCCTGGCGGTGATCTGCTCCGGGAACGTCTGCTCGATCCACTCGCGTTTAACCGCCGTGGCCAGCCCCAGCAAGGTCAGGTTTTCCGAGCCGCGCCCGGCGACTTCGCGAATGCTGGCCGCGACGAACAAAGGCGCCGTTTGCACGACGCTTTCACGCATGAGCGTTCCGTGACGGCCTTCGGTCAGATCGCATTCCAAAGTGCCCTGATCCCGCCGCAGGCAAAGCTGATCGATGAAGCCTGTCATGATGCAGCGCGGCAAAGCGTCATCGGCTTTGGAATTGGC
>JBQCEJ010000230.1:0-10691 GCA_051960355.1 Verrucomicrobiota bacterium
CAGTTGAGCTTTCTGGGCACGCCGGGATTGCAGACGCCGCACATCGATTCGCTGGCGCGGTCGGGGGTGTATTTCAACAATGCGTTCGTGGCCTATCCAGTTTGCTCGGCTTCCAAGGCGGCGATTTATACCGGCTTGCATAACCACATCAACGGACTCCTGAACAACACGCTCAACTACCAGAAACCGGCTTCGGCGTTGACTGCTGCCGAGCGTGCCCAGCCGACCTACGTAAAAAACCGCATTCACCAAAATTTGCCCACGCTCATCGAGCGATTGCGTGAGGCAGGCTATTACCAGGGCGTAACCCACAAGTTGCATGTGGCGCCCAATGAAAAATTCCCGTACGACGAATTTATACCGGGCGCAGGCCCGGCGGTCGTGGCGGGATTTATCGAACGCGCCAAGAAATCGGGCAAGCCGTGGTTACTCTTCTACAACATACCTGTTTCACACCGTCCGTTTCCCAACAGCGATAATGTGAAGATCCGCGTCAACCCGGCGAATGTGAAGCTGCCCGCGTATTTACCCGACACGCCGGTCGTCCGGAAGGACTGGGCGGAATATCTCGCGGCGATTGAAGCTGCGGACGATTTGGTCGGCGGGGGAATGGAGGCATTGCGCGCTTCCGGTCAGGAGACGAATACGATCATCGTTTTCCTTGGCGACCACGGCCCCGCGTTTCAGCATGGGAAAATGACACTCTACGATCTGGGTCTGCGCACGCCGCTGATTCTCTGCGTGCCCGGAATGAAGAGCGGCGTTCGCACGGATGCGCTGGCCAGCGAACTGGATTTGACTCCGACGTTGCTGAATCTGCTCGGGCTCGAACCGTTGCCGGAGGCGAATGGCATTTCGCTCAAGCCGGTGCTTTCGGGCAACTCCGCGGCTGGCGGACGGCAGTATATTTTTGCCGAGATTTCCGATCGCGGGACGTTGCCCAATCCCGGCATGCAGGAACGCAGTGTGTTCGATGGGCGCTGGCATTTGATCTATCGCGAAAAGCTCGCGCCGGCCTGGCGGCAGGTGCAGGCCGACAGCAAGGATTGGGCGAAGTGGCGAAATCGCACGTACGACGAAACGGTAATATTCAAAGACAAGTTTCCCGAGCAGTATCGAATCCTCACGGAGATGGATCCGCAGAGCCTGGGCGGCAAAGTTCGACCGATCGAACTCTACGATTTGAAAACCGATCCCGACGAGATGCACAATCTAGCGGGCGACCCCACGCAGCGAGCCGAACTGGAACGGCTTTATGGCGCGCTGCGTCAATGGGTGCGCGACACGAAAGATGTCTCCGTCCGCCCGCCCGCAACCCTTCCTCAATAACACCATGAAACAACCAATTACGAACCGACTCATTTGCCTGCTCAGCTTGCTGGGCGTTCTTGCTGCTGGCGCCCTGACCGCGGTTGGGGCCGCAACCGCAACGACCTCCGGCGCCAAACCCAATATCGTTTTGATTTTGGTGGACGACATGGGCTACGGCGATATTGCGCCGTTCGGTTCTACCAAGAATCGAACGCCCGCGCTGGATCGAATGGCGAAAGAGGGGTTGAAGTTGACCAGCTTTTACGCCGCGCCGGTTTGTTCTGCTTCGCGTGCTCAGATCATGACCGGTTCGTATGCGCCGCGCGTTTCGATTCCCGGGGTGCTCTTTCCGGGATCTCCGGTCGGCTTGAATCCGGAGGAACACACCGTTGCCAAGCTGTTGAAGACACAGGGTTACGCCACCATGTGCATTGGCAAATGGCATCTCGGAGATCAGCCGGAGTTTTTCCCGACGCGCTATGGTTTCGACCATTATTTCGGCCTGCCTTATTCCAACGACATGTTGCGGCAGAAGGCTGACACGGGCGAAAAAGTCGTGCCGCTCATGCGCGACGACCAGGTGCTGGAGTTGTTGAAAGATTCCGATCAGGACCGGCTCGTGCGCCTCTACACTGAGGAAGCAGTGAAATTCATTCAGTCCCATCGCGCGCAGCCGTTCTTCTTATATCTGCCGCATTCGGCGGTTCATTTTCCGATTCATCCCGGACCGGAGTTTCGCGGCAAGTCCGCCAATGGCCGTTATGGCGATTGGGTTGAGGAAATCGATTGGAGCACGGGCCGCGTGCTCGACACCTTGCGTGAACTGCATCTGGACACGAACACGATCGTGATTTTCACCAGCGACAACGGTCCATGGCTGGTCCACGGACCCGATGCGGGCACCGCGGCGCCGTTGCGTGGCGGAAAAGGCAGCACGTGGGAAGGCGGTTTGCGCGAATCGACTCTGGCGTGGTGGCCCGGACATGTCCCGGCCGGTCGCGTGTCGGACACTGTTGCCGGCACAATCGATCTTTTGCCGACGTTTGTGGCGTTGGCAGGCGGCACGGTGCCGACCGATAAGACCATTGACGGTGCGGACATCAGCAAACTTCTGCTGGGTCAAAGTGATGCGGCGGCGCGGGAGGCGCATTTTTATTATCGGGCTTACAAGCTGGAGGCCGTGCGTTCCGGACCGTGGAAACTGGCTTTGGAACCGCAGCCCTTCAGCATGGGTTTGAAGGAAGACGCGCAGCATCACGGTGAGAGCAAACCCGGTCTGCGCCTTTACAATCTGCAACAGGACATTGGCGAAACCACCGATGTCTCCGCCCAGCATCCTGACATCGTGAAGCGGCTGAAAGCCTTGGCGGATCGCGAGGCGGCCACGCTTTGCGATGGCTCACCCCAAGGTGCGGGCGTTCGTCCGCCGGGAAGGGTGGAGAATCCGAAGACTCTCTATCCAATGAGTGAAACGCTAAAGAAGAAAATCAAAAAGAACGCAACGGCGCACCTGTGACTGGATTCTTAAGGGACCTTCGCTTGGGATTTGAATGATGACGTCACGTTTTGTCGGCGCGCTGGTGGGATTGGCATTCTCGCTCGTGAGTGTTGGCGCTGCCATCCCGCTCAAGCTGGAGCCGTTCAATGGCTCGGGCGTTTCGGCCGTTGCGTCGCCGGAGGGCGTGATCGAGATCCATGGTGTGACTTCCCTTCGCGCCACGCCGGAGATGCTGCCGGGCGAGGGGAGCTGGGTGCTGGAAATGGAATGTTTCTCTCTCGGCGGTGCGGACAATTTCGCAGTGACGCCTGGGCTGCCGTTCAAATCGAAGAACGCGCGATTGCTTCCTGAAATCATTCACAGTGAAACGTGGAGTCCGTATGCCGCGCCGATCAACCCCGGGAAGCCGTGGCCTGCTGCTTGGACGCAATTGCGCCTGGATCTGCGGTTGCCGGACACTGGCACTCTACAGATTCGCAATGCCCGCCTGCGTTTGGCGCGACCCGGCGAGTTCGAGGTCAAGAGGGCTCCCAGCACCAATGCCGCTCCTGCCGCAATCCTGGAGGATTACCTCAATCACAGTTTCAGCAATGAAATTTCCGCCGTCGTGGTGGGCTCCCGCAACATCACGATTTCCGGAACATTCACCGGCGATGGTAAGAACTTGTTTCTCGCCGATGTGCCGATGGAATATCTCGTTGGCGGTGCCAAGCACTATGAGTCGCTGACGCCCATCACCGTCGATTCCCGGGGCAGCTATGCAATCGAGTTGCCGCGCCTTGCCAAACGCGACGGCCGGGACTATGACCGTTTGACTTCCCGGTGGCAGCTTTTCAGGCGCAACGCGGCCGGTTACGAGGCCGTGACGCATGCGCATTATGCCGATGAAGTGGCTTGCCGCTCGCCGCAGCTTCCGGCGGTGATTCCTGCGTCGAAAAAAGGTCTCGCTGGTTGGTCTGCCAACCGTTTGCCTGAGGGAAATGACCTGGATGATCTCGGGATCACGGCGGTAACGGTCAACCTTTTTTCCCTGCACCAATTTGTCGCGCTGACTCCGGAACCGGGCACCACGCCGTTTAGCTGGCAAGGGCGGACGTATTACGCTCGCGAAAAAGCGCTGGTGAAATACGACCGAAGGGTTCCGGGAAGCTGAGAAACGCGGCATCATGGTGTCCGCGATATTGCTCGTCGATAATCCAATCAACGCCACCACGCCGGAAGCCAGGTTGTTGGGATTCCCCGATGCCGTGAAGGAAGGGAAGTTCGCGATGCCGAACGTCACCTCGCCGGAAGGCATTGCGTACTATGGCGCGATCCTGAATCTGATCGCCGAACGGTGGTCCCGCAACGACGGTGTTCATGGCCGGGTGCACCATTGGATTGTGCACAACGAAGTGGACTTCGGCTGGACGTGGACAAACGCGGGTAAGAAAAGCGATCTCAGCTACATGGACCTTTATCAGCGTTCCATGCGTTTGATCCAGTTGATTGCCCGTCAATATGACCCGAATGCCCGAGCCTTGATTTCGCTGACGCACCATTGGGCGCAACCCGGCAATGAATTCGGCTACGGTTCCAAACGCATGCTGGAGCTGCTGCTGCGTTTCTGTCGCGCGGAGGGTGATTTTCCCTGGGCGCTTGCGTACCATCCGTATCCGCAGAATCTGTTCAATCCGCGGACCTGGGAGGATCAACAGGCCGCGTTTGATTTCAACTCGCCTAAGATCACTCCGCGAAACCTTGAAGTGCTGGATGCCTTCATGAAACTGCCGGCGCTTCGTTATCGCGGGGAAGTTCGTCCCGTGCAGCTTTCGGAAAATGGTTTCAATTCCAAGGATTATTCCCCCAAGACATTCGAAGACCAGGCCGCCGGCATGGCGCTTGCCTGGAAAAAAATCTCCAAGCTCTCCTCAATCGAATCCTGGCAGTATCACAATTGGATTGATAACCGGGGCGAAGGTGGCCTGCGGTTGGGTTTGCGGAGATTTCCGGATGACCGCGAGGAGCCGTGGGGCAAGAAGCCAATCTGGTATCTGTATCAGGCGCTCGGCACCCCGCAGGAAGATGCGGTTGCGGCGCCGTATCTCAAAACCATTGGCATCTCGTCGTGGGACGAAGTCATCCATCGCGAAGCGATCGCCGACGCCTCTGCCCCGCATGGCCGGGACGATTCAGTTCAGCCACGCATCAGCGCCAATCAGCACGAATGAAAGCGGGTGCGCTGGGCTGCTGCTTGAGTTTCCTGTAAAGCACTTGCTTCCGTTTTCCCGGAACCCGGGTGAATTGGCTCCAGCCGTAACTTCCGCGGAAGTTTTGCTTTGCCCCCGATCAGTGGTTCGGATTCATTAGGCTCAATGATCGGTAATTTGCTGCAGCCTGAGTTGGTGGAATTGATTGCCCGGCGCGACTTCGCGCAGTTGCGGGAGATCCTTTGCGGTTTTCCGCCGGCGGATGTAGCGGAAATTTTCAGCGATCTCAATCCGGATGATAAAGCGGTGCTCCTGCGCATTCTGCCGCATGAGCTCGCGGCGGAAGTCTTCGAATGTCTCAGCCTGGAGGATCAGGAACGCCTGGTTCAGGCGCTCGGCACCGAACAGGTGGCCCGCATCCTTACCGATATCTCGCCCGACGATCGCACGGCCTTGCTCGAAGAATTGCCGGCCACGGTGACGCAAAAACTTCTAAATCTTCTCTCCCCACCGGAGCGAAAAATCGCGGCCGACCTGTTGGGCTATCCGAAAGATTCCATCGGCCGGCGAATGACTCCGGAATATGTCGCCATTCAGCAGAACTGGACGGTGGATGAAGTGCTGGCGCATTTGCGCAAGGTTGGAAGCGATCGCGAAACGCTCAACCAGCTGTATGTCGTGGACGATAAAAGCCGGTTGGTTGATTCCGTGCGCCTGAAAAACATCGTGGTGGCGCCGCTGGCAACGCCCGTGACCGAATTGCTGGACCGCCAGTTGATCTCACTGCGCGCCACGGATGATCAGGAGACCGCTGTCGCGACATTCAAGAAGTATGACCGCACCATGCTGCCCGTGGTCGATTCCAAGGACGTGCTGGTCGGCGCCGTGACCGTGGACGACGTGCTGGATCTGGCGGAAAAAGAAGCCACCGAAGACATCCAGAAACTCGGTGGTATGCAGGCGTTGGATGCGCCTTATCTGAGGATCAATGTGCTGGGCATGATTCGCAAGCGCGCGCCGTGGCTGGTGATTTTGTTCTTCAGCGAAATGCTCACGACCACGGCGATGGGTTTCTTTGAAGGCGAGATTGCGAAGGCTGTGGTGCTGGCGCTGTTCCTGCCGTTGATCATATCCAGCGGCGGCAATTCCGGTTCGCAGGCCACCACGCTCGTCATTCGCGCAATGGCGCTGGGCGAAGTGACCTTACGCGATTGGTGGCGCGTGATGCGGCGCGAGGCGCTTTCGGGGTTTTCGCTTGGAATCATCCTGGGCGCCATTGGTTTCATCCGCATTACACTCTGGCATTTCACGTTTCACTCGTATGGCACTCATTGGGTGCTGATTGCCGCAACGATTTTCTTTTCGCTGATCGGCGTGGTGATGTGGGGAACGCTGGCGGGATCGATGCTGCCGTTTTTCTTGCGGCGGCTGGGATTGGATCCGGCGACCTCTTCCGCGCCGTTCGTGGCAACCCTGGTGGATGTGACCGGGTTGGTCATTTACTTCAGCATCGCCTATGTGGTCCTGCATGGGACGCTGCTGTGAGGAAGTTTGAACAGCTCCGATGCTGGCTTGTCTGACATTTGAACCGATTAACCTGTTACTGATAAACCTATGAAAAAACTGATCCTCTGTCTGTCACTCTCTGTTTTCGCCCTCGGACTGCACGCCGGCGAATGCAAGGCCGCCAAAAATGAAAAAGCGGTCTGCACGAAGGGCGCCGCTTCGGCGTGTTGCGGGAAAATGTCCGACTCCAAAGCGTCGGCTCCGAAGACTCAAAGTCCGAAAGGCGCCGAGCAAGGCAAGTAAGCCGTCAGCTCGTTGTGGTTTTTTGAAACATCCCCGGAGACCGTCTCCGGGGATGTTTTGTTTTTTCAGGCCTCAACCAGCACACCGGCTCGATTCAGACGCTCTTGCAGGTGGTCCAACTGATGTTCGAGCGCCTCGGGCAAATGAGCGCCGAGCTTCTCATAGCTCTCCCTGACGTTTTCAATTTCTTTAATCCAGCCATCGACATCGACTGAGAAGAGCGCCTGCGCATCTTCGGACGTGATGTTCAGGTCGGCGAAGTCGAATGCACCCGGCGCGGGCAGATTGCCGATGGACGTGCGCCGCGCTTCAGCCTTGCCTTCCACGCGTTCGCAAATCCACTTCAGCACGCGACTGTTTTCGCCGTAACCTGGCCACAGCCATTTGCCTTCGGCATTCTTGCGAAACCAGTTGGTGAAAAAGATTTTCGGCAACTTGCTGCGATCCGTGCGTTCGGCGATCGAGAGCCAATAGCCGAAGTAATCTCCCATGTTGTAGCCGCAGAAGGGCAGCATGGCGAAAGGATCCCGGCGCAGCACGCCTGTCTGGCCCAGAGCCGCGGCCGTCGTTTCAGAACCGCAGGTGGAACCCATGAAGACACCGTGCTCCCAATTGAAGGCTTCATTCACCAGCGGGATGACGCTCGGGCGACGTCCGCCAAACAGAATTGCTGAGAGCGGAACGCCATTCGGATTCTGCCACTCCGGATCAATCACCGGGCATTGAGCGGCTGGAACCGTGAAGCGGGAATTCGGATGGGCTCCCTTCCGGCCGCTGGTCGGCGTCCACGGATTGCCTTCCCAATCGATGCCGTGAGCCGGCGCGGGTACGCCCATGTCTTCCCACCAGATGTCGCCATCGGGCGTGAGGACGACGTTGGTGAAGATGGTGTTTCGGGCGCAGGACGCCAGCGCGTTGGGATTCGAGTGCGCTGATGTGCCGGGAGCCACTCCAAAGAAACCGGTTTCCGGATTCATCGCGTAGAGACGTCCGTCCCGGCCGATGTGAATCCAGGCGATGTCATCGCCCAAGGTCGTGACCTTCCAGCCCGGCAGGCTCGGTTGCATCATCGCGAGATTGGTTTTGCCGCAGGCACTGGGAAAGGCGGCGGCGACGTAATGTTTTTTGCCCTGAGGCGAGGTGAGGCCCAGGATCAGCATGTGTTCGGCGAGCCAGCCTTCTTTCTTGGCCAGGACTGAAGCGATGCGCAGGGCGAGGCACTTCTTCCCGAGAAGGGCGTTGCCGCCGTAGCCGGAACCGTAAGACCAGATCGAAGGATCATCGGGAAAGTGAACGATCGCTTTTTTCTTGGGATCGGGTTCGCACGGCCAAGGAACGTCTTTTTGTCCGGGTGCCAACGGTGCGCCGACCGAGTGCGCGCAGGGAATGAAGTCCGCGTCAGCGGTGAGCTTGTCCAGAACCTGCTGGCCCATGTGCGTCATGATGCGCATGTTGACCACCACATAAGGAGAGTCGGTAATCTGCACGCCGAACTTGCAGATGGGCGAGGCGAGCGGCCCCATGGCGAACGGAATGACGTACATGGTCCGGCCCCGCATGCAGCCTTTGAACATGCTGAGCAATTTCTGTTTCATCTCGACGGGATCAGCCCAGTTGTTGGTGGGACCGGCTTCCTCGCGAGTGCGGGAGCAGATGAAGGTGCGGTCTTCCACGCGCGCGACATCACTGGGATGCGAGCGGGCGAGGTAGGAGCCGGGCCGTTTGGTCTCGTTGAGCTTGATGAAGGTTCCGGTCTTGACCATCAAGTCACAGAGCGCCTGGTTTTCCTGATCGGAGCCGTCACACCAGACGATGCTGGCGGGAGTGCAGAGCCGAGCCATCTCGTCGACCCAGGTGATCAGTTTCTTGTTCGTGGTGGGGGTGGTTTCGCCATTGCGTTTTCGATTCATAATTTTGGTCCATGCGAGTCTGCCGAGTCCTCTTGGTAACCCGCTGCTGGAGTTGGAGTCGACCCGCGTTGCGGAATCGAGTGAAGAAAATATGCCACACATTGTTTTTTCGTGGCATCAAAAAACGAGAATATATTCGCAAGAAACGTGGGGTTTTTATTGAATTCACCCGGTTTAGAATAGCACTCGGTGAACTTTGTCTTTGGTCCGATCCCGGCTCAGTGATGAGTTGAAAAACAGTCGCTCGCCTCTCCTCGAAAACGTCCGCAGCAACTTCGCTGTGTCGCAAAAAATTCCGTGATGTTTTCGAGGTTCACCGTTCCTTGCGAGCGGTCGAGGGTCGGGTGGTGACGCGCTCGTCAGAACCTGAGCGTTCGTTCCGCGTGGAAGTATGGAGCGAACCACAGATCAGAGTGTGCAGTTTGCCGCTTTCGCTTGATTCACCTGTATTTCATCTGATACCAAAACTCGAACCCACGGCTTGAATTGGATTTCAAAACGTAACGAATACTGGAGCGGACGGGTGATGCATTCTCGTTGCAAAAATATTCTGGTCGCTGAAGACAATGCGGATGACTGGTTTCTGCTGCGGCAAACCTTTCAAAAAGCCGCTCCTGATTTTTCTCTGCACGTCGTGAGTGACGGCTTGGAAGCGCTGGCGTATTTGAAAGGTGAGGACAGTTACGCCAATCGCACGATGCATCCTTTTCCAGATGTTCTTTTGCTGGACCTCAATATGCCGCGCATGAACGGCTTCGAGGTGCTCGAATGGATTCGTCACAGCCAATCACCGTGTCGCAATTTGGTCGTGCAGGTGCTGACGGCTTCCTCCCGGCCGAGCGATGTCCAGCGGGTCTATGCGCTGGGCGCGAATGGTTGTCTCGTCAAACCCAATCGTCTGAGTGAACTGCTAACATTAGTCACGGCGTTTCACCAGTGGCATCGTTTCGTTTGCTTACCTTGAGCGTTGGAGGGGGATGGGTATTCAGGTTTCTTGTGTGTGTCCGAGCGGGGTAGATAGCCCAAGTTGATTTATTGGTCAGCGAGGCGCATTATGTTCGAAGTAATTTCTCTTTATGCAACAGCACCGTGTACCCGATCAGACAATCAGCAATGCGGACCCGCGCTGTCCCAGCGGCGTTGAAGGACTGGACGAAATCCTGAGCGGCGGTTTGCCGGCAGGCTGTTTTTATCTCATCCAAGGCGATCCAGGTTCAGGCAAGACCACGCTGGCAATGCAGTTTCTGTTGGAAGGCGTGCGACGGGGTGAATCGGTTTTTTATGTCACCCTCTCGGAGAGCAAAGCCGAGTTGCTGAAAGTGGCGCGCTCACATGGTTGGTCGCTGGAGAATATTCCGCTCATGGAACTGTCCGCAATCGAGATGCTGTTGAAACCCGAGGCGCAGACCACCGTGTTTCACGCGTCCGAGGTGGAACTTGGAAAAATCAGCAGTGTGCTTCGTGATGAGTTGCGGAGGATCCAGCCGGCGCGCGTGGTGTTTGACTCCATTTCTGAATTTCGATTGATGGCCGAGACGCCTTTGAGATATCGGCGGCAGTTGTTAAATCTCAAACAGGAGTTTGCCCGCGCCAAAAGCACCGTGCTGCTGCTCGACGACAAAATGGCCAATGAACAAATCGGCTCCGATCCGCACATCCTGAGCCTGGCGCATGGCGTGATCGAGATGGACCAGATGTCGCCGGATTATGGGGCTGCGCGCCGGCGCCTGCGCGTCATCAAAATGCGCGGTGTGAAGTTTTCCGAAGGTTACCACGATTACTCGATCGCGACGGGTGGATTGCGGGTGTTTCCGCGGCTTGTTGCCGCCGAGCATCACGTGGAATTCCAGCGCGGATCTGTTTCGAGCGGAATCAAGGAACTGGATAATTTGTTCGGCGGCGGATTGGATCGAGGCACCACCACGCTGGTGATCGGGCCGGCGGGCACGGGCAAAACCACACTCGCATTACAAT
>JBQCEJ010000231.1:0-2857 GCA_051960355.1 Verrucomicrobiota bacterium
ACTCCGGGCGTGGTGGACACGGATTGGTACATTGAAGCGGATCAACCGAAAGCACGATTCGTGATCGACAAGGAAAAGGCAGCGCTGAATGGCATCAGCGCGGAAACGATCGCCGAAACGTTGCGCATCGCCGTGAGCGGCGCGCCAGTGGATTTGCTCCACGTTCCCCGCGAAAAGGAGGATGT
Source organism: Verrucomicrobiota bacterium (assembly GCA_051960355.1). Classification (GTDB taxonomy): domain Bacteria; phylum Verrucomicrobiota; class Verrucomicrobiia; order Limisphaerales; family DASXHY01; genus DASXHY01. The sequence continues at coordinate 186 of JBQCEJ010000231.1, forward strand.
GGATATTTTTCTCCAATTGCCGCGGGCCAGTCGCACCACGCCGGAAGAACTCCTCGCGTTGCGGGTTCGATCCCAGTCAAATCCAGCTGCCCCGCTGGTGCCCTTGCGTGAACTGGTCCAAGTCGAACACACGAGCGTTGAGAAAAGCATCTATCATAAGAATCTGATGCCCGTGACATATGTCATCGGTGACGTCGCCGGTGTCGTGGAAAGTCCGGTTTACGCGATTCTCAAGATGAACAAAGCCTTGAAGGCGCTCGACACGCGCGAATTCGGCGGTTCCGGCGCGACGCTCAAAATCTACAATGCTGTTCAGCCATTCACGGAGACCGCGCCGGCGATGAAATGGGACGGCGAATGGCACATCACGATCGAGGTGTTCCGCGATTTGGGAACCGCATTTGCTGCTGTGCTGGTGTTGATCTTCATCCTGATGGTTGGATGGTTTCGTTCGTTCCTGACGCCACTGATCGTCATGGCGGCAATTCCGTTTTCACTGGTCGGAATCTTGCCGGCGCACGGGCTGATGGGAGCATTTTTTACGGCAACTTCAATGATCGGTTTCATGGCGGGCGCGGGCATCGTCGTTCGCAATTCGATCATTCTGGTGGACTTCATCGAACAGCGTCTGGCGGAAGGAATGCCCCACGCCGAAGCGGTGGTGGATGCGGGCGCGGTGCGCTTTCGTCCCATGCTGCTGACCGCGCTGGCGGTGGTGGTGGGCGCGTCGGTCATTTTGGCGGATCCCATTTTTCAAGGGCTCGCCATCGCGCTGATGGCAGGTGAAATTGCCTCGCTCCTCATCAGTCGCATGGCTGTGCCGGTGCTCTATTTCATCGCCTACAATCGCCGTCCCGCAGTGGTTCCAGCAGCGGCAGCGCCGAGACTCTGACGAAAATTGTCCTTCACCATAACCCTTCCAGAACCCGGAAAAAAAGTTGGCATTTCGTTGTATGGCGAAATATAGTGTCGGCATGCGTGAGTTCATGAACATTACCAAGGCGCTGTCGGACGAAAATCGCATTCGCACGCTGCTGGCATTGCGCAAAGTCGAACTGTGCGTCTGCCAGATCACCGAGTTGTTCGGGCTGGCGCCGTCGACGATTTCAAAACATCTCTCGGTTCTGTTCCAGGCCGGACTGGTGAAATCGCGCAAGGATGGGCGTTGGATCTACTACAAACTTCCCGACTCGGATGCCCCGGTGGCGGTGCGTGAAGCGATCGATTGGGTGGAGAAAGCGCTGGAGAAAAACGTGCGCGTCGCCGATGACACTCGAAAGCTGAAAAAAATCCTGAAGGAAGATCCCGCGGAATTATGCAAACGCCAATGCCCCAAGTGAAGCCGACCATTCTGATTCTTTGCACCGGCAACTCCTGTCGCAGTCATCTGGCCGAAGGTGTGTTGCGCGCAACGGCTGGTGATCTGCTCGACGTGCAAAGCGCCGGCTCAAAACCGGCCGGTCATGTCCATCCGCTGGCCGTCCAGGTGATGCGGGAGATCGGTATTGATATTTCGGCGCATCGTTCGAAGCACATGAACGATTTTTTGCGACAGCCGATCGAGACGGTGATCACGGTTTGCGGAAACGCCGATCAAGCGTGCCCCACCTTTCCCGGGCAGGTGAATCGCCACCATTGGGGTTTCGATGATCCGGCGCACGCCGCGGGCACGGACGAAGAGAAACTCACCGTCTTCCGTCGGGTGCGCGATGAAATCAAACGGGTGTTCGACGCTTACGCCGCCGGCCGCGGTGACCAACTGAAAGCCTCTGCCAATTTATGAACGCAGCTCTCCAAACTGTCCAAGTGTTCGATCCGGCCATGTGCTGTTCGACCGGTATCTGCGGGCCCGATGTCGATCCGAAGCTCGTGCAATTCGCCGCCGACCTTGACTGGCTGAATTTGCAGGGCGTGATCGTGCAGCGACACAATCTCTCACAAAATCCCGCCGCCTTTGTGAACAACGAGCGCGTCCGGGCGGCGTTGACCGAGAAAGGCGAAGCCGCCTTGCCGATGATTCTGATCAACGGATCGATTGCTGCGGTGGGCACTTACCTTTTTCGGAGCGAACTGGCCGCGCTCTTGAAATTGAAAGATAACCCGGGCAGCGTTCCCGCACGGTCCAGTTGCTGTGGCGGCGGCGCGTGTTGAACTGATATGAAAATTGCCGCCGAACTTTCTCTCGTGCGCTTCCTGGAATCGCCGACCCGCTTTTTGTTTCTGACGGGAAAAGGCGGGGTGGGAAAGACTTCGCTGGCCTGCGCTGTGGCGATTGCCTTGGCGGATCGCGGCAAGCGGGTTCTCCTGGTCAGCACGGATCCGGCATCCAATCTGGACGAAGTGCTCGGCGTGGAACTCGCCGCCATTCCGACGGAAATCCCGGGCGTGCCAAACCTCGCCGCCCTGAACATCGACCCCGCGGGAGCTGCTGCTGCGTATCGCGAAAAGCTCGTCGGACCTTACCGTGGCAAATTGCCGGAGGCGATCGTGCGCAGCATGGAAGAGCAACTCTCCGGCGCCTGCACAATGGAAATCGCCGCGTTTGATGAATTTTCCAAACTGCTCGGCGAACCGGCCGCCACCGCGGACTTCGATCACGTTGTGTTCGACACCGCGCCGACGGGACACACTTTGCGGCTGCTGACTTTGCCGGGCGCGTGGACAGGGTTTTT
>JBQCEJ010000232.1:0-4549 GCA_051960355.1 Verrucomicrobiota bacterium
AAGCCGCAAAGGCATGGCTCCTCCCATTTCCTACGCGGATATCACCAAGGGTGGTACGGTTCGTGACGATACGAAGACGGTGACCATCGCTGTCTCACACGTTGAATACGAAAGCCCCAAGCGCCATTACGCGCACGTTGATTGCCCTGGTCACGCTGATTATGTGAAAAACATGATCACTGGTGCCGCGCAAATGGACGGTGCGATTCTGGTTGTGAGTGCTGCTGACGGCCCGATGCCTCAGACCCGTGAGCACATTTTGTTGGCCCGTCAAGTTGGTGTGCCGAGCATTGTGGTCTGCCTGAACATGGTTGACCTCGCTGATGCTGACTTGTTGGAGCTGATCGAGATGGAAATTCGCGATCTGCTTACGAAATATGGTTTTCCGGGCGATACCACTCCGATCGTTCGCGCTTCGGCGACTGCGGCTCTCGCCGGCACTCCGGAAGGCGAAAAGGCGATTGCTGACCTCCTCGACGCTCTGGACAGCTTTGTGCCTGATCCGGTTCGCGAAGTCGACAAGCCTTTCCTTATGTGTGTTGAGGACGTGTTCAACATCGAAGGTCGGGGCACTGTTGTGACCGGTCGTGTGGAGCGTGGTGTTCTCAAGAAGATGGACGAAGTTGAAATCGTCGGTTTGAAAGACACTCGCAAGACAACGGCGACGGACATTGAAATGTTTCGCAAGCTGTTGGATAGCGCCAATGCTGGTGACAACGTCGGTGTGCTGCTCCGCGGCACCAAGAAGGAAGAGGTTGAACGCGGAATGGTTTTGGCCAAGCCGGGCTCGATCACTCCTCACACCAAATTCAAAGCTGAGGTGTACGTGCTGACGAAAGATGAGGGTGGTCGTCATACGCCTTTCTTCACCAACTATCGTCCCCAGTTTTATTTCCGGACCAGCGATGTCACTGGTACGCTCAACCTGCCGACGGGTGTCGAAATGGTGATGCCTGGTGATAACGTCGCGGTGGAAGTGGAATTGCAGAAACCGGTCGCGATGGAGAAGGGTCTTCGTTTCGCGATTCGCGAAGGTGGCCGCACCATTGGTGCTGGTCGTGTGTCTGAAGTCGTCAAATAATATCAACCCTTTTGGAAAAATGGAGCGCGGGGATGACCTCCCCGCCTCCTTTTTTCCGCGTAGAGTGCGGTTACTCGACGGTGTGTAGGGCGTTAGCTCAATTGGTAGAGTAGCGGTCTCCAAAACCGTTGGTTGTAGGTTCAAGTCCTACACGCCCTGCCAACAACCGGAGAGGTGGCAGAGTGGTCTATTGCGGCGGTCTTGAAAACCACTGTGCGTGAAAGCGCACCGGGGGTTCGAATCCCTCCCTCTCCGCCAATAAACAACAGGAACACTGTGAGCTTAACGGCAATTTTAATCTGGGTTGCGGTGGTCGGGGTGATTTTCGCCATTGCGTGGCGGAAAGGTTACCTCTTGAAGCTGTCCAATTACGTCCAGCAAACGAAGGAAGAGTTGCGCAAGTGCACTTGGCCGACCTGGGATGAATTAAAGGGCTCTACGGTGCTCGTGGCCATCTCCATTCTGATGCTCGGTCTCTTTACAGTGGCGGTGGACTGGGTGTTTGTTCACGTCATATTCTGGATTTCCAAGGCCTAACGCGAATTATGCAAAGTCAGTGGTTTGTCATCCATACGCTTTCAGGCCAAGAGCAAAAGGTCAAAGAAAGCATCGAGAAGCGCATCAAGACCGAAGAGATGGGCGAGTTCATCAATGAAGTCCTCGTGCCAATGGAAAAGGTCGTCGAGGTGCGCAACCAGAAGAAGACGGTCTCGAATCGCAAGCTCTGGCCTGGCTACGTCTTTGTTGACATGGTCTTGCTTGATGACAACAAACGCTTGATCGAAAAGCCTTGGTATTTCATCAAGGAAACTCAAGGTGTCATCGGTTTTGTGGGCGGTGAACCACCTGTCCCGACTCCAAAGGATGAGGTGGAGTCAATCAAAGCGCAGATTTCGGCTTCGGAAGAAACCGAAAAGCCGAAGGTAAATTTCGAAGTCGGCGAAACGATCAAGATCAACAATGGCCCGTTCCTCAACTTCAGCGGTGTGATCGAAGAGATCGAGCCGGAACGTGGCAAGTTGAAGGTCACCGTGAATATTTTCGGACGCAATACGCCGGTTGAGTTGGAATACTGGCAGGTCGAAAAGGCCTAGTCTGATTCAGTTAAATTAATTAAAGTTTCTATGGCTAAGAAAGTTACAGGACAAATCAAATTGCAGATTCCGGCCGGACAGGCAAACCCCGCGCCGCCCGTCGGTCCCGCGCTCGGTCAGCACGGCGTCAACATCATGGGCTTCTGCAAAGAATTCAATGCCGCAACCAAGAACGACGCTGGCCTCATCATTCCCGTGGTCATAACGGTTTACCAGGATAAGTCGTTCACTTTCATTACCAAGTCGCCGCCAGCTTCAGTGCTGCTGAAAAAGGCGGCCGGGATTACCGCCGGCTCTAAAGTGCCAAATAAGGACAAGGTCGGAAAAGTTACCCGTAAGCAGGTACTAGAGATTGTTAAAACCAAGAAAAATGATATGAATGCTGTTTCGGAAGAAGCCGCATTCCGAGTGATTTCCGGCACAGCCCGCAGCATGGGCATTGAAGTTGTCGGCTAAACCTAAACCGCGGGAGAGGTAACACCTCGCTTGCACCGCAAAAAATAAATGCCAAGCAAACGATTCAAAAAAGCTCTGGAGTTAGTGGATAAGAACAAAAACTATCCCCTGAAATCCGCAGTTGAAGTCTTGATAAAATTTCCGAAAGCAAAGTTCAACGAAACGATTGATCTTGCTTTCCGCCTCGGAGTGGACCCGAAACAGTCGGACCAAATGGTTCGTGGAACGGTTCCGCTTCCGCATGGCAGCGGAAAGACAGTCCGAGTGCTCGTGTTTGCCAAGAGCGGTCCGGCAGCGGATGCGGCAACAGCCGCAGGTGCTGAACACGTCGGTTTCGATGACATGATCAAAAAATGTCAGGATGGTTGGTCCGATTTTGACGTTGCGATTGCAACCCCGGAAGCGATGGCTGAAGTCCGGAAATTGGGCAAGGTGCTTGGACCGCGGGGCTTAATGCCAAATCCCAAGACGGGAACGGTTACCGAGGACACCGCCAGAGCGGTCAAAGAAGTCAAAGCGGGACGTGTTGAATTTAAGGTGGACAAAGCTGGAAACATTCATGTCCCGGTCGGTAAACTGTCCTTTTCACCCACGCAGATCGAAGAGAACGCTCGCGCGGTAATCGATGCTGTGTCCAAGGCAAAACCTTCCAGTGTGAAGGGTGCTTACATCCATACCTGCACTCTTTCAGCAACGATGAGTCCGCCGGTCGCTCTGGACCTGCGTGAGTTCGCTGCTTAACCTTTAACGATTTACGAACCATGCGTCTCGAAAAGAAACTTTTAACGAAAGAGTACGTCGCACGATTGAACGCTTCGCCGTTCTTCATCGTTGTGGATTACAAAACGCTCAAGGTTGAGCACCTGACCGAACTGCGCAAACGCCTGAACAAAGCCGGTGCGGAAGTGCACGTCGTGAAGAATTCTATCTTCCGGATCGCGGCCAAAGAAGCGGGTGTGGCGGATTTGAATGGCTCGCTCGTCGGGCAAATTGCCGTGGTTACCGGCCAGAAGGACATTTCTGTCGCGGCCAAAGTGGTGAAAACCTTCAGCGCTGAATTTGACAAGCTGAAGATCCAGTTCGGCTACCTGAACAACCAGCGTTTGGCCGACTCGGAAGTGATCGCGCTCGCCGATTTGCCTTCTATCGAGGTGATGCGTGGAAAATTGCTGGGTGTTTTGAACGCTCCCGCTACCACATTGGTCAGATTGGTGAATACACCTGCCAGTCAGCTTGCTCGAGTGCTTCAGGCGAAGGTCGACAAGGGTTAATTAAATTTAAACTTTCACTTCGTCGAAGACGGAGTGGGAAACAAACAAAACAACTAAAACGTAAATCGTCGGCTTGCAGTAGCTGCACTTAAAACACCCGTGGCGTGACGCGACAAAGCCAAAGGCAAGTCGGACCGCAGGTGACGACGAGACGAAATGAAAGGTAACATGGCTCTGGATAAAGCAAACATTGTAGAACAGCTCAGCAACGCAACGGTAATCGAGATCGCAGATCTCGTGAAGGAACTCGAAACCAAGTGGGGTGTCAGTGCTGCTGCCCCGGTTGCCGTAGCTGCTGCTGGCGGCGCTGCCGGTGGTGCTGCTGCTCCCGCCGAAGTGAAGGACACGTTTGACGTGATCCTGGTTTCCGTTCCGGCGGACAAGAAAATTGCAGCGATCAAAGCTGTGCGTGAAGTAAAAGCCGGTCTGGGCCTTGCCGAAGCCAAGGCTTTGGTTGAAGGTGCTCCGAAGCCGGTGCTCGAAGCTGCCAATAAGGCTGACTCCGACGCCGCCAAGAAGAAGCTTGAAGAAGCTGGCGCCAAAGTCGAAGTCAAGTAATTGGCCCGTTGAGTTGGGGTGGTCCCGTTTGGCGGGACCACCTCGTTTCGCCTGAAAGACTGGCGGAGCAGTGGTGCGGACGAAGATGC
>JBQCEJ010000233.1:0-16618 GCA_051960355.1 Verrucomicrobiota bacterium
CTGGGTTACCTGGGATTCAACCGCGAAAGTCAGTTGAGTATCATTATCCGCACGGCGATCTGCAAAGAGGGCAGGGCGCATTTCAATGTGGGGGCGGGGATTGTGGCCGATTCCAATCCGGAAGCGGAATACGAAGAGACCTTGGCGAAGGCGCGGGGATTTTCGGCGGCGTTGCAGCGACCTGTCGTGGACAAGGAACCAACGGCGCATCTTCGTCAGTGACGGAAGTGCGAAGACGCAGCTACTTTTTTCTCCGCGTCTTGGCGTCTTTGCGTTAGAACTCCTGCGTGCAAGTTTTCCTCAATGGCCAGTTCGTTCCCGAAGAGCAGGCAGTGGTTTCGGTGTTCGACCGCAGCTTTCTGTATGGTGACGGCTTGTTCGAAACGATGCTGGTTCACAACGCGAAACCGTTTCGCTGGGCGCAACATCTGGATCGGCTCGAGCGCGGGGCGGCGTTTCTGAAAATCAAACTGCCGTTCTCAGCGGAGGCACTGCGAGGTTTCGTCGAGGATTTGATCGTTCGGAATCAAATGCCCAATGCGCTGCTGCGACTCACCTTGTCACGCGGTGTTGGTCCGCGCGGCTATTCTCCCAAAGGCGCGGAGCATTCCACGTTGGTTATGTCGTTGCACAGTGCGCCCGGAGGCTTGGATTCGGAAGCTGCGCCGCGTTGGAAGCTGCTTACTTCGTCGCTGCGTTTGCCGGCTGGCGAGCGGGTCGCTCAATTCAAAACGTGCAACAAACTCGCGCAAATCCTCGCGCGCGCCGAGGCGGACGCCGCGGAAGCCGATGAAGCGTTGTTGCTGAATACCGATGGGTTCGTGGTCGAAGCGTCCAGCAGCAATCTGTTTTGGCTCGACGGAAATGTGATTTGCACGCCGCCGCTGGCGGGTGGGATTTTGGCCGGCGTCACGCGGGCTGTCGTGCTCGAGGTCTGTCAGTCACTGGGCTTGGTAACGGAAGAACGGCACATTGCCCTGGCGGAGTTGAAACAGGTTCAAGGAATCTTCTTGTCGCTGAGTTCCTGGGGCGTGGTGGAAGCGCAGTCGTTGGATGGCTCGGTTTTTGAATCTTCACAGTTGGCCGCAAAGATTCGTTCGGAATACTTGCGCCGGGTGCGACTGGAGACGATTTAACGGTTCACCGAGTGGATATTGACGTTTTTTTTCCAAACAGCGCGTCCCGCATTCCGGGCATCGGTTGATTGTTTGGCTTGTCCCAATAACGGAAATTCGCGGTCCAATCCCAAATGGCCCAACCGATGTTCCGCTTTTCCAGAGCGCGCCGGACCGCCGCGTAATACCGCGCCCGCGAATCGGAATCGACCTTCACGTAACAACCGAATTCTCCGAGGTGAACCGGGCGGCCATAGTAATCTGACCACGCTTTGGCGAACTCGAACTTCGACTCAAATGCCATCGGGCTGCTCGGGTTTTTTTCCGCGGGCAAGCTGTTGTAAGATTTGAGCGTTGTCTGCATTTTTCGGCTCGGGACAAGCGACGCATCCGCCGCCAGCGGTGTTTCGGGCGGCCCGGGGAATTGATAGCCTGTGACCTTGACGTCCGGTCCGCCCCAGGAAGTGCCTTGGTGCGTAAAGAAAAACGGTTCGTAGCAGTGGACGGAAACGATCAGGTTATCGTCATCCGGCAGCACCAGATTTTTCAGTTCCTCCACGTTTCCCCAGTTGCCGGGTTCGACGAAAAGCGTTCGGTGGGGATTGGTCTTCCGGATCTCGGCGATGACGCGTGGATAGATTGGATTCACCGCGGCAGTGGTTGCGGCGTCGTGCGGCTCATTATCGAGTTCAAAGGCCAGGGTCTTGGGAAAACTTTCATAATGAGCGGCAATCTGTCTCCAGAGCGCGACAAACTGGTCGGTCGCGCCCGCCGGATCGCGATCGAACCCATTGAAGTGATGGATATTGATGATCACCGCGAGTTGGTTGGCCAAAGCATTCGTGACGACATAATCCACTTTCGCAAAAATTTCCGGACGCACTGTGAAGTCGGGTCCAGGACCGGCGTAGCGATGCCAGCCGATCGGCACTCGGATGTGATCGAAGCCTTCCTTGCGGATTTGGGTGAATTCGTTCGTTGAAACCGTTAGTTTGGAGCCCCAGCCGGCCTCGAGATAATCCCCGAGATTAACGCCGCGCAGGAAGAGTTTGGCCGCCTGATAAGCCGCCGAGTGAGGGTTGGTCAGCGGTTTCATCTCTGGCGGGTTGGATGGCATGAAGGGTCCGCTGGCCGCAAAAAGCAGCGGCGTGGCCAGGAGCAGTGCCAGGGCGGGTAAGGATTTCGTAGAGAGCGATTTCACGGGAAAAGACTCTGCTGAAAGGCGGAAATCTTCAAGTTCCGTGAAGGCCAACCCGAGTCATGAAAATAATCACTTGCGCCACCCGTGCCTGCTCCCTATATTGCGCGCTCTTTTTGAAAGAAAGCTGATTGATTTTTTATGCGACGTCCAAAAGGTATTAAGACCAAGAAGTCCGTGGCCAAGCGGTTCAAGATTACGGCCAGCGGAAAAGTCATGCGCGCAAGCGCGGGCAAACGCCATCTGGCGCAAACCAAGAGCCCGAAGCGCCGTCGCAACCTGCGTGGCACCACGACGGTTCATGAAACCGACTTGTATCGCATCAAGCAGAGCCTTCCGTTCAGCCACTGATTTCTCACACCTGTAACTGACCCGATTTTATGCGAGTAACAAACGCTCCCGCTTCCCGCAAACGCCGTAAACGGATGTTGACCGCTGCGAAAGGTTTTCGCATGCGGCGCTCCAAACTGTATCGCTACGCGTCCGACGCCGTGGATCATGGCCGTCAATACGCCTATCGCGATCGCCGCGTCAAGAAACGCACGTTCCGCTATCTCTGGCAGATTCGCATCAACTCTGCCGCTCGCGAAGCCGGTATGACCTACAGCCGCTTCATGGAAGGCATCAAAGCCGCCAAGTGCGAACTCGACCGCAAGGTTCTGGCGGACATTGCCGCGACCGACGTGCCGGCATTCCAGGAATTGGTCAAGCTGGCGCAAGCCGCGCTAAAGACCAAAGCTGCCGCCGGCAAGGCGTAAGCGATTCTCAAATTCAAATCTCAAGAACGGGCGATCAGGAAACTGATCGCCCTTTTTTTGCCGAGATCCTATTTGGGTTTCGGGAACTCGGGTCAAGCCAACGGTTTTATGGAGGTCGGGCTTGAAGCGGATGAGGAACAAAAACAGCTCGCTCGTTGCCCAAGGACGAGCAGCCCGTTAAACGGAAGTCTCGTTTTCAAACAGCCACAGTTTCCAAACGCCGGGAGATTACTTTTCCGGCGTTTTGCGTTCAGCGCGATGTCCGTTTCCGGACATGATTAATGGCTGGCGTTTTTGTCTGCGACTGTTTAAATCGTTCTTGCGATCAATCAGGGTCGCTAGGGGAGTAAGCCCATCTAAAAGCAAAGGAAAAACCATGATTGCAACTCAAAGGAGAGCGAATCGCTGTGCTCTGGTCACGTGTTTCATCGCCGCGATCTCTTTGCCCTTCGTTGCCAATGGCGGCGGGCAGGTGGCCGCCTGGGGTAACAACGGAAATACCCAATGCGCCGTGCCGGCGGATGCGACCAATATTGTGGCGATCACTGGTGGCAGCGCGCACGTGTTGGCGCTCACACCTGAGGGGATTGTTCGCGCTTGGGGCAACAACGCTTCGGGGCAATGCACCGTGCCGGCTGACGCCACCCATGCGACCGCAATTTCGGGTGGCACGGATTTCAGTCTCGCACTTCAGGACGGCGGCGTTCTCGCCTGGGGCAGCAATCTTTATGGGCGCACAAACGTTCCAGCAGCTGCGACCAACGTCATTGCGATCAGCGCGGGGGGCAATCATGGACTCGCTCTGCGGCAGGATGGAAACGTCGTGGCTTGGGGTTACAACAATTACGGGCAGACCAATGTTCCCGCCAATGCCAACAAAGCGGTTGGGGTCGCCGCAGGCCTGCTCCACAGCATGGCTTTGCGAAGCGACGGAACGGTAGTCGTCTGGGGCTTTGGCGGTGTCGGCCAAACCAACATCCCACCGACGCTCACCAACGTCGTGGCCATTGCCTCGGGTGATTCCCATTGTCTGGCCTTGCGGGCGGGCGGCAGGGTGGTGGCGTGGGGTTCCAACAACGTGGGGCAGACCAATGTGCCAGCGAGCGCCACCAACATCGTGGCCATTGCCGCCGGAGGTAATTCCAGCATGGCTCTGCGAAGTGACGGCGTGGTGCTGGTCTGGGGCGACAGCAGTTCCGGGCGAACCACGGTGCCCGCCGCAGTCTCCAACGTCGCGGCCATTGCCGCCGGGGGCAATTTTAATCTGGCCCTCACCAATTGTGAGGAAATCGAATTCTCTCAAACCCCGGCGAGCGGAACGGTGATGGCGGGCGATCATTATTTTTTCAAGACCGCCGCGGTCGGCCCGGTTCCTTTGAATTTTCAATGGCAGTTCAACGGCACAAACCTTCAAGGCGCAACCAATTCCTGGCTGGCTGTGATGGATGCTCAAGCTGAAGCCGCCGGCGATTACACATTGGTCGCCACTCACGATTCGATGTCCGTCACCAGTCAGGTTGCTTCACTCACGGTGGTGGCTTCCGCTCCGCAGGTGATGAGTCAAGCCTCGACCAATGTGATGCTGGTGGGCGCTCAAATCCGACTGGCCCCTGAACTGATCGGGTCGGCGCCGCTGGCCTGCCAGTGGCAGCTCAACAACGTGGACGTGCCCGGCGCAACCAATGAAACTTTGGAACTGGCTGATGTTCGCCTCAGCGATGCGGGCAATTACCGGCTCATCCTGACGAATGCGTCTGGTTCCGTGACCGGACTGGTCGCCACGTTGAATGTTCGGCAGGTGATCGGGTGGGGGAAAAATCAATTCGGCGGACTTACCAACGTTCCCACCAGTGTGAGCAATGTGACGAAAATCGATGCGGGGTATTATGCGGTTACCGGCATCAAAGACGACGGCAGTTTGGTGTCCTGGGGGGCTTCGTACTACGACATCACGAATATTCCCGCAGCGGCCACGAACATCGTGGCCATTGGCGCAGGCTACCAGCACACACTGGCGCTTCGCGGGGATGGCTCCATTATTGGTTGGGGCGATTCGGCTTACGGCAAGACCACCGCACCGGCCTCGGCCAGCAACGTCACGGCTCTGGCGGGAGGGAATACTTACAGTGTGGCGCTGCGCGAAGACGGAAGCGTGGTGGCTTGGGGTTGGGATTCCGCAGAAACGAATATTCCGGTGGCGATTTATGACGTGATGCGCCTTTCCGCCAGCAAGACGGTTAATAATACGGCGCACAATCTGGCCGTGCGGCGCGACGGAGCTGTGGTGGGCTGGGGCTATAATACTGCGGGCCGACTCGATATCCCGGCGACCGCCACCAACTGCGTGAGTGTGGCCGCCGGTGGCTTGCACTCGCTGGCTCTTCGGGCAGATGGGACGATCGTCGGCTGGGGTAGCACGATCGGGAATGTCACTCAGCCGCCCCCCGCAGCGACGAACGTGGTTGCGATCGCCGCCGGTGATTACACGAGCATGGCCCTGCGGAACGATGGGAAAGTGTTTGTTTGGGGTTCTAACAATTATGGCCAAACAAACGTTCCGAACAGCGTTGATTTTGCCGTGGGGATTGTGGCCAATTCCTACACTGTTTTCGCATTGGGCGGCAGCGGTGCGCCGCGTTTTGTCGATTCCCTGGGAAACCTCACCGCCTATGTGGACGGAGATTTCCGCCTGAATGCCCTGGCGGTGGGTCGCGCGCCGTTAAGTTATCAATGGCGCTTGAATGGCCAGGAGATTCATGCCGGAGTGCCGGACGACGCGGGCAAGCAGCCGACGCTTTTGCTCCCCGCAATCCAGTATGGTCAGGCCGGAGAATATTCGGTGGTGGTCAGCAATGCATTGGGAGTTGTCACGGGCGTGGTGGCAAACGTCAGCGTGGAACTGCCGCTGGCTGCCCCGGTCGTTGTGCAGGATCCGCAAAGCCAGGCGGTTTTCGCCGGAACCAATGTTTCCTTCAGCGCGCAAGTCACAAGCAATCCTTCCGCCAGCTATCAATGGCAGTTCAACAGCGCGAACATCCCCGGCGCAACGAACAGCGTCTACACCATCAATTACGTCCTCACGAATCAGGCCGGCAATTATCGCCTGATCGCCAGCAATGTTATCGGGATGGCCACAAGCCAGGTCGCGACCCTCACGGTCGAGTTGCCTTCATGGCCGGTATTGAATTCCTGGCCGACCAACCGCGCCATTTCGGCCGGTGCGCCCGTTTCCTTGAGCGTCGCCGGAATCGGAACGGAGCCGATCAGCTATCAGTGGCAGTTGAACGGAACCAATCTGCCCGGCGTTACGGGTCCAAGCCTCACTTTGGGCAGTTTCGCGCTGGCCGACAGCGGCAATTACCGGGTCGTTGTAAGCAACCAGTTTGGCGTGAGCATCGGCCCCGAGTTTGCCGTCGTGGCAATTCCGGTAATCGCCTGGGGCTCGGGCGCGGCGGTCAATCTGCCGCTCACGCTCACCAATGCGGTGGCGATTGCCGCCGGCTATCAGCATGGCCTGGCGTTGAAAGCCGATGGCACCGTCGCGGCGTGGGGAGCAAACAGTTTCACGACCTACAGCTCTTATCCGTATAAAACGGTGACTTATCAAATCACTCCGCCGGACGGATTGAGCAACGTGGTGGCCATTGCCGCTGGAAGTTATCAGAGCCTGGCATTGAAAGCAGACGGCACGGTGGTCGGATGGGGCGTGGATAGCAGCGGACAGTCAATAACCGTTCCTCCAAATGCGACCAATATAATCTCCATTGCCGCTGGCAGGGCCCACAGCATCGCCTTGCGTGGAGACGGCACCGTGCTGGCCTGGGGCTCCAACAGTGCCGGGGAAACGAATGTGCCTGCCAATGCGACCAACGTTGTCGCGATCGCGGCTCATGCGAATCACAGTCTGGCGTTGCGCGCGGACGGCACGGTGGTGGCTTGGGGGAATAGCAGCTATGGCTTGAACAACATTCCGACCAGCGTTGCGAACGGGGTCGCGATTACTGCGGGAGCTGATTTCAATCTGGTGCTTCGTTCCGACGGCAGCCAAGTCCGCTGGGGCAGCTCTACGTCTTCGTGGTCTGATTCCGGAGGGGCAACAGCCATCGCTGCTGGAGACAAACAAACCGCCAGTCTGACCAGGAGCGGTGGTGTTCAGATTTCAGGCGTGTCGTCCTATGATTCATTAGCTTCCGTGCCGGCTTGGTGCGCAGACATTGGCGCGGTGGCGGCGGGTGGAACTTTTACCCTGGCCCTGCAACCACCAGCGGACGGTTTGCCCAGCCTGCAAACGACTCAACGCTTCGCGTGGGCCGGCGGTCGCGTTGTCTTCGCAGCGTTTGGTCCCGGGCAGCGCATAGCGCCCTGCCAATGGCGAATCAATGGCACCAACTTGCCCGGAGCGGGTCAGCCATTTCTCACACTCGACCCTGTCCAGTTCATGGATGCCGGGGATTACGATGGGGTGATTTCGGCAGCCGAGGGCACGATCGCCAGCGGGGTGACGCATTTGAACGTGGTGATTCCTCCGGTGCCGCAGATCACGCAGCAACCCGCGTCGCAAACCGTCGGCGCCGCCGCGAATGCCACGTTCACCGTCGCTTCGACCCATGGAATTCCGGTTGGTTTTCAATGGCAGTTCAATGGCGCGGATATTCCAGGAGCGACCAACGCCACGTTGAACCTGAGGAGTGTTCAAGCTCCCGATGCGGGTCAGTATCGCGTCGTGCTCACCAACTATGGAGGCGCCATCACGAGTCAGGTGGCAATGCTGACCGTGACCTCCACCCCGCCCACTTGGGTGATCTCACCGCAGAGTCAATGTGTGGCGGCGGGATTGGCCGCCAGCCTTACCGCGCAGGCAACTGGTTCTGATCCGATTGCCTACCAATGGCAGTTCAATGGCACCAATCTCCCGGGCGAAACTGGGACCTCGCTGCTCATTCCGATGAACGCCAATCAGGTGGGCGCCTACAGCGTGGTGGCGAGCAACGCCGCGGGATCAGCGACGAACACCGCAACCCTGGCGCTCGCCAGCGTCGCCGCCTGGGGCGATGCCGCGGGCCAGACCGCAATTCCACTCGCAGCGACGAACCTCCTGGCGGTCGCTGCCGGTGGAACGCATCGGCTGGGGCTGCGGGCGGATGGCACCGTGATTGGTTGGGGCGAAAACGCTTGCGGCTCCCTGGACATTCCATCCACCGCCACCAACGTGGTGCGTATTGCCGCTGGAGAGAAGCACAGTCTTGCATTGCGAGCCGATGGCACGGTGCTGGGCTGGGGTAACAATGTCGGCGGACAAGCCGCGCCGCCCGCTGGCCTTGCCAATGTCGTTGAAATCGCGGCGGGGTTCATTCACAGCCTCGCCTTAAAGGCCGACGGGACCGTGACGGGCTGGGGATATGGTTTCGGAGGCGCGCCGGAAGTGCCCGTGGGGCTATCAAATGTTGTCGAGATTGCCGCAGGCGGTTACAGCAGTCTGGCATTGAAAAAGGACGGCTCACTTACCGCCTGGGGAGTGATCACCAACGTCCCGGCACAGGCGACCAATGTGATTGCGATCGCATCGGGGTTTTCCTTCAACGTGGCTTTGAGGGCTGACGGAACGCCTGTGGCTTGGGGGCAATTGACGCCTTCAACCAACTTGTCCGGCAGCTTGAGTTGCAGCGGTTACGGTCTGAGCCGTTCGGGAAGTTTTGATGGGGCCGCGCCGATCGAAATTCCGGCCCCGGCTACAAACATCGTTGCCATTGCCGCGGGCCGTTATCATATCGTGGCCCTGCGCGCCGACGGAGCCCTGATCGCTTGGGGTGAGAACAGCTTCGGACAAACCAACGCGCCAATCTTGGAGAGGATCATTGGAATCGCTGCCGGCGGGAGCCAAAGTTTGGCGCTCATCGGTCCGGCCGCTCCGCGCCTGGGAATTCGCAGCAGCAATGTTTCGATGGGCGAGGGCTCGGATGTGAGTTTGGACTTCGCCGTTGCGGGAGCGCCACCCTTGGCGGCCTCCTGGCAGTTCAACAATACGAATCTTTCCGGCGCAAATAATTACTATTGTTTCATCCCGACCGCCGCGACGAACCACTCAGGGGATTATGCTCTGATCGTCACCAATCAATGGGGCGCAGCCACCGGCACTGTCTCGCTGACGATCACCTCAACGGCGCCGACGATTGTCACACAGCCGGGCGATCTGCTCGTCTCGGTCGGTTCCAACGCCACGTTCACCGCGACGGTGGCGGGTACACAGCCTTTGGGTTACCAGTGGCAACGAGATGGCACCAATCTGGTGGAAGGCGCGCAGGTCAGCGGTTCCACCACGCCAATGCTGACCTTGCTGAATGTTCAAACCAATGACGCAGGGACTTACCGCCTGATCGTTACCAACGTCATCGGCAGCGCGATCAGTTCGAATGCGGCGCTCACTGTGTTGCCCGGCGAACCGCTGGGGGAGGCAGTGGATGCGGCGGACCTGGTCTGGACTTCGGGCGGAGACTCCCTCTGGCGTTTCCAAACACAAACCAACCACGACGGCGCGGATGCAGCCTGGAGTGGAACCCTGAGCGCGCCGGGAACTTCCTGGATTGAAACTACCGTGACCGGACCGATTGCGATCAGCTTCTGGTGGAAGTTCTCGGCCACTTTCGAGTCGTTTTCCTTGAGTGTGGACGGCACGAATTTGGTTTCGACCGAAAGCATCGACTGGCAGCAACGGACATTTGCCATTCCGTCCGGCACGCATGCGGTCCGCTGGACAGCCGCCAAAACCATAAGCGCCGCATTTTGGCCGCTCAATGCCTGGTTGGATCAGGTGAGCCTCGTGGCCGTGACTGAACCGCTCATCGTGACTCAGCCCGCCTCCGTTACCAACATGGCCGGCGCAGACGTGACTTTCAGCGTTGCAGTCACGGGCACAGAACCGGTCAGCTATCAGTGGCAACAGGAAGGAACCAATATATCCGGAGCGAACAACGCAACCCTGGTAGTGCGAAATATCCAAGCTGGAAACACCTCGCGGTATCGGGTCGTGATCACCAATCCCGGAGGCACGGCAACCAGCCAGGAGGCGGGCATCGCGGTCATCGGCTCCGCGCCGGTAGTGAAGTCAGGCCCGGTAAGCGCGAACGTCTGCCGCGGTCTTTCGGCAGAGTTCAGCGCCGGGATCAGGGGCACCGAGCCGATGGCGTTGCGCTGGCAAATGGATCGTGCGGATATTCCAGGTGCCAGCAGCTCCTCCCTGGTCATCAGTAATGTGCAGCCGGCGGATGCTGGAGTTTATCGCGTCGTTGCCAGTAATCCGCTCGGAACCGCTTTCAGCTCGGACGCTGTGCTTGCCGTCGTGCCGGTCGCGACTTGGGGCCAGGCCAGCACGGCCAGCAGTTTTGGCTTTCCTGTCGTTGAAGCAGGATCGAGTTTTGGCGATCCGAATCAGGTGCCCGCAGAGGTGGGGGATGTCGTTGCTGTGAGTGCCGGGTATAGGCACAACGTGGCTTTGCGACGGGATGGTTCCACGGCGCTGTGGGGCAGTTACCCGATGTCAGGTGTGTCGCCGATCAACTCCGATCTTCCCGTTCTGGCCGTGGCCAGTGCGGGTGACCACGACATTGCGCTACTGGAAAATGGCACGGTGGCCGTTTGGGGTTCTACCGTGGATGGCTTGGTGAACGTCCCGGCTGGTCTGACCAATGTGGTGGCGGTGGCTGCGGGCAACTATCACAATCTGGCATTGAAAGACGACGGGACGGTTGCGGCCTGGGGGCAAAACACCTACGGGCAAACCGATGTGCCGCCGGACGCCACCAACCTCATTGCCGTCGCCGGCGGAATGCAGCACAGCGTCGCCCTGCGCGAAGACGGTACGGTGTTGGCCTGGGGAACAAACGACCGGGGCCAGCTGGCTGTGCCAGCGAATCTTTCCAATGTGGTCGCCATCGCGGCAGGCGCTTACTTCAATTTGGCCTTGCGGGAAAATGGTACCGTTGTCGCCTGGGGTGATCCGCAGGTTGCGGCAAGTGTGCCGGGCGATCTGACTAACATCGTGGCTGTGGCGTCTGGTGAACATCACGCCCTTGCTCTCCGCGCCGACGGCACCGTCGTGGCTTGGGTGGCATATATCAACGTTGTAAGTGGCACCTACAACGCCACAATCGTTCCGACTGGCTTGTCCAACGTGGTCGCCCTCGCTGGCGGATACACCCACTCTTTGGCCGTGGTGGGCGATGGCCGTCCGGTGATTACCGTCCAACCCTTTCGCCGCAAGCTTGTCAAAAACGGACAAACCCGGTTGCAGGTCATGGCCGTGGGCGCAGGCTCGTTGAGCTACCAGTGGCAACTCAACGGCACCAACCTTCCCGGCGCAAATCAATCCTTCCTGGTGCTCAATCAAACCGGAGCGCCCGGAAATTACAGCGTCATCGTCAGCAATGCACTGGGAACTGTGACCAGCGGTTCTTCCGTGGTGACCTCGCCGTTGCGTTTTCTGGACCCGCCTGAAGGCATGAAACGGGATGAGCAAGGTTTTCACCTGCGCCTGAGCGGGCTTTCGGGGAAGGGCTATGTCGTGATTTTTGCTTCCACAAATGTGACAGCCTGGCAACCGATCTTCACAAATATCCCGGTCGTGGGTGTGCTGGATTACATAGACTCGGATGCCACGAATTTCGCCACGCGCTTCTATCGCGCTACGGAAACCGAGCTTTCGCTGGGTGGACTTCGATTTACCGCACCCTTTGATTTCCTGCCGACGACCAATGGGTTGTTAAACCTGCGAATCGAGGGTGCCAGTGGTTTGGGGCCAGTGATCCTCTATGGCTCGACCAATCTGCTGAACTGGGAACCGCTGGCCACCAACCCGCCAGCGATCGGAACCGGGGTATTCCATCCTCCGGTGAACTCGGAAAGGCCGGCACAGTTCTTCAAGGTTTCGGAAGAACGATGACGCTTGGAACCCGCATCACAGTTCCTCTAAGCTCCAAAGGAGCGCGCGGCTGATCGAGGGAGATACAGCCGCGTTCGCTTGGGGCAGCGATTCCTGACGGAGAATTTAATTCGCTTCCCGCTGCCGCAGCTTCCCCATAAACTCCGCCCCGAATTATGCCCGGATTTCTTGACGATATCGAACCGTTGAAACAGGCCGCGCTGGCCGAACTCAAGGCCGCGCCGGATATCTCCGCCTTGGAACAAACCAAGGGCGCATGGCTCGGCGCCAATGGAAAGTTCACCGCGCTGATGAAGCAGCTTGGCACGTTGCCCAAGGAAGAAAAACCTGCCGCCGGCAAGCTGATCAATGTGGCCAAGGTGGAACTGGAAGCCGCGCTGGCCGAATGCCGCGCCGAACTGGAACTCAAAGCCGCGCTGCCCAAGGAACCGACGGATTTCACGTTGCCCGGACGCCGCCGTCCGCTCGGCAAACTGCATCCGCTCACGCAAGTGACCGAGGATATCATCCGCAGCTTTCGCAAGATCGGTTTCGCAGTCGCCGACGGGCCGGAAGTCGAGGACGAGTATCATTGCTTTGATGCGCTGAACACGCCCGCCGATCATCCGGCGCGCGACACGCAGGATACGTTTTATCTGGAGGGAAATTCCCAAGTCCAGGTTCCAGGGTCCAAGTCGTCGTTGCTTCGGACGCACACCAGCTCGGTTCAGATCCGCGTGATGCAATCGCAGCCGCCGCCGATCCGGATCATTGTCCCCGGCCGCGTTTACCGTCGTGATAACGCCGACGCGACGCACAATCCGACATTCCAACAGGTCGAAGGTCTTTACGTGGACAAAGGCGTGACTGCCGCCGATCTCAAAGGCACGGTGGAATTCGTCTTCAAGGAACTGATGGGAAATGACGTGAAGATTCGTTTCCGCCCGCATTATTTCAGCTACACCGAACCCAGCTTTGAAATCGATTTCACTAGCGCGCTCGTCAAGAAGATGGGCAAGGACTGGCTGGAGATCGCGGGCTGCGGCATGGTGCATCCGCAGGTCTTCCAAAACGTCGGTTACGATCCTGAAGTTTGGACCGGCTGGGCGTTTGGCTTCGGCATTGAACGCATTGCGATGATTCGTTACGGGATCAACGATATCCGGTTGTTCTACGAAAACGATGTGCGGTTCTTGAGGCAGTTTTAACCCATGGCAACACTCAACTCGAAACAAGGAAAGGAGTTCGAGGATCTGGTAACCTGGATTACCCGGTGCCTTCATGAGCGGGCGGTTATCACTCCGAATGACAAAATTCCCGATGTCGACACGGGCCGTCTTCGACAACTAGATATCTCAATTCGGTTAAAGGACGGACCCACTGAGTTCTTGGCTATTGTCGAAGTTCGAGACCGTTCTCGCCCTGTTGGTGAGGACTACATCGAACAAGTCAGTCAAAAATGTCGGTCTGTTTGCGCTCATGCTGGATTCATTGTCTCTTCGTCCGGGTTTTGTGAAACGGCGGTTAAGAAAGCTGAGGCACTGAACATCCGATTGTTCACATTGGAAGAAGCTACTTCTCTGAATTGGACTCAATGCCTCCAAATTCGTGAGATTAACCAATTTCGAGACAGATGGGATAATGTTTTGTTCCTCTTTCTTGAACCTGAGACGAATCGAATTATCTCTCCACACGATTCTCTTGTTCAGGCGATTAAAGCTGATCCAAATGCAAAGGTGTTGGTCAATGCGCAGAATGAGGCAAAGTTCTCGTTGGGCGAAATCACTGCGATGGTGATCAATCAGAACAGAGATTATTTCTTTCAAGAGACCACCATTCTGAACGGCAGGCATCGAAAACGCGTTTTCGTTGATTTGCGGAATACCCCCAACGAAACCATTTTGTATTTCCAAGGTCGAGCTGGCACCCGCTGCAAGGTTGAGAAACTGGGCATTGAGGTGGACTGCTGGAAGGAACTGAGGAAATTGCCTGTTGTCCTTTCCAAGTACCTCAATCCTGCGACAGGGAAAGCAATCGCAGAGGTGGCATCAGCGACAATAGACGTTTGGGGTGATCCACATAAGTTGGAAATGCTCGCTACATTGCCGGATGAAGCCCACGAGAACGGAACGAAGATACTGATGCGTATGCAGAAGCTCGATGACACACGGTCTGATAAGAATCCCCGCAGCTAATTTTTCCATGAAAGTCACCCTAAACTGGCTCAAACAATACGTAGATTTCGATTGGTCGCCGGAACAGCTGTCCGAGCGCCTGACCCTGCTCGGTCTCGAAGTCGAAGGCGTTCACAAGGTCTCCGGCGAATTCGACGGCATCGTCGTGGCGCAGGTGATCACGCGCGACAAACATCCCAACGCCGACAAGCTATCGCTCTGCCGCGTCAACGACGGTCAGAGCGAGCGGCAGATCGTCTGCGGCGCGCAGAATTTCAAGGCAGGCGACAAGGTTCCATTGATTCTGCCCGGCGCGTCGTTGCCGCCCAAGGCAGGCGAGAAAGAGCCGTTCACAATCAAGATCGGGAAAATCCGCGGCGTCGAATCGCACGGCATGATGTGTTCTCCGCAGGAACTTGGCTTGCCGGATCAGGTGGATGGATTGCTGATCCTGCGCGAGGACGCCAAAGTCGGACAACCGTTCGCCGAATATCTGGGACGCGCCGGCGGCGACGTTGTTTACGATTTGGAAATCACGCCGAATCGTCCGGATTGGAACAGCGTCATCGGCATCGCGCGCGAGATCGCCGCGTTGACGGGAAATCCTTTGAAGATTCCGAACTGCGACAGCGCTGCCTCCGCGACCGCCGCGAAAGATCTGGTTTTGGTTCGCGTTGAGGATTCCGAACTTTGCCCGCGTTACACCGCGCGTGTAATTCAAGGCGTGAAGGTTGGACCCAGCCCGGATTGGCTCAAGAGCATTTTGGAAAAGGTCGGCATCCGCAGCATCAGCAATGTCGTGGACGTGACCAATTACGTGATGCTCGAAATCGGCCAACCGCTGCACGCGTTCGATTATCATCTCATCGCCAAAGGTGCGGAAGGCAAACCGACCATTGTCGTGCGTCGCGCTGGCGAAGGTGAAAAATTCAAAACACTCGACAACGTGGAGCGCACGCTCACCGGCGAAATGCTATTGATCGCCGATGAACAGAAAGGCATTGCGCTGGCCGGCATCATGGGCGGTCAGAACACCGAGATCAACGATCAGACCGTGGATGTCCTGATCGAAAGCGCCTACTTCAACCCGAAAAATATTCGTCGCACCAGCAAATTGCTCGGGCTGCGCAGTGATTCCAGTTATCGCTTCGAGCGCGGCGCGGACGTCGGCATTTGCGACTGGGCCAGCCGTCGCGCGGCGCAGTTGATTCTTCAAACCGCCGGTGGACAACTCGCCGAGGGCGTTGTCGATATTTATCCCAAACCCGCCGAGCCGAAGCAGATCACGCTGCGTCATCACAAGGTGAACGAACTGCTTGGCCTCACGCTCAAGCCGGAGGAGATGGAATACTATCTCGGTCAACTCGAACTCAAAGTGGCCCATCGCAAGGTGACGCCGGTTGGCTCCGAGGCCGCACCCGAGCCCGCGACTTTCCGCGTTCCCAGCTTTCGCGTCGATTTGAAGGGCGAAGTGGATTTGATCGAGGAAATCGCGCGGCTGCATGGTGTGGACAAGATTCCTTCGACTCCGCCGCGCGGCGCGATTGGAACGAATCCGTACGATGCCATTCACGATGAGATTGCCGAAGCTCGCCGCATCTTGACCGGCTTGGGCTTGAACGAATCCCAAGGCCAAACGCTGATTTCCAAGGCCGAGGTGAAAAACGCGAAGCCCGAGGAAATGGTCGCGCTCGCCAATCCACTCAGTGCGGACATGGATGTCTTGCGTCCGACGTTGATTACGGGACTGATCCACGCGTTGCGGCACAATGTCAGTCGCAAAAACAACGACCTGGCGTTGTTCGAAATTGGGCGCGTTTTTGGCCGGGTCAATGGCGTCGCCAAAGAGGAACGGCGCATGGCCGTCGCGCTGACCGGTCAGCGCAATACGCTGTTCTGGAGCGGGGAAGGGCGCGATGCGAAGTTCGACGTTTACGATTTGAAAGGCGTGCTCGAAGAGTTCCTGGAACAGTTCGGCGTGCGCGGTGTGGTGTTTTCCAAACGGCCGGAAAGCACGGCGCTTTTCCTGGAATCGGCGACGATCCAGATCGGTAAATTGCCGCTGGGCGAAATCGGCCTGCTGCTGCCGCCCTTGGCCAAACAGTATGACCTGCGCGATCCGGTGTTCCTGCTGGAATTGAATCTCGATCAACTGCTGGCTCGGCGGAATCCGGCCAAATCGTTCAAAGCCTTGCCGGCCTTTCCCTCTAGTCGACGCGACGTGGCGATGCTGGTTCCGGAAGCAACGACGCATGAAGCGGTGCTCGCCGCCGTGAAGCAGGCAAAGCCCGCAAATTTAGAACAGGTGGAATTGTTCGACGTCTTTCGCGGCAAACATGTGCCGGAAGGCCAGAAGAGTCTCGCCTACGCGTTCACCTATCGCGGCGCCGACAAGACGCTCACGGACGCCGAGGTCAACGCCGCGCACACGAAGGTGGTGGAGGCTTTCAGGGCCAGAT
>JBQCEJ010000234.1:0-16746 GCA_051960355.1 Verrucomicrobiota bacterium
TTTGCTGTCTGCGGCATCTTTCCAAAGGCGCATGGTCCATTGCCCAGAACCAAGAAAATTTAACTTCACCCGAATCGCTCGCGGTTTCCGATCCGTCAACGCGCCCAGAAACCAGTCACGGCCAGATTGCCGCACCATGACCAGATGCTCGCCCGGTTCGCCCTCCAGAACGCGAGTCTCGTCCCAAACCGTCGGCACGATCTTCAGGAAGTCACTCCCCGGCTGATTTCGATAATGCTCGGGGCTGTCACAGGCGCAACAAATCGGACTGTCATAAACGACAAACAACGCCAGCTCGGCGGCGCGCGTGCCCTGAACCTCGGTGCATTTGCCGTTCACTTGAAACTGATCCGGCTGACGATTCACAAATCCCCCGGGAGTGAAATCACCCGGACCGGCGAGAAAACGGGTGAACGGCAGCATGAGCTTGTGTTCCGGCGTGACGAGCTTCGTGGAGCGGTCGTATTCGTTTCCCAGAATTCCCTCCCGGGTGATTTGATTCGGCAGCGTGCGGTTCAGGCCGGTCGGCTTGTAAGCGTGATGAAAACTCACCATCAAATGGTTGGTCGCAGCGGCGCGGGTCAGCTGTTCATACAGGTTCACCGACTCCTGATCATCCGTGTCCTGCACATGATCTCCCACTCCGTCGATTTTGATCCCGGCAATTCCCCACTGTTCGTAGAGAGGAAAGGCGCGCTTGTATGCCTCGTCGCGCGTGACATCCTGACGATGCAACCACAGCCAGAGGCGCACATTTCTTTCTTTGGCAAAGCGGCGCACTTCGTTCATGTCCACCGCTGGATTGACCCGGGTGATGTCGGAATTTGTCCGCGCAAACGGGCCGTACCACTGCCAGTCGATGATCTGATAGGGCCAGCACATGTCCGCAGCGAGCTGGATGTATTGATTGATCGTGGCTGTGTCCATCCGCACGTCACCCGTCCACCAATGGTCCCAGGCCATCATTCCCGGTTTGATCCATGACGTATTGGCCAGCTGGCAGGGGGTGGCCAGATTCAAAACCAGATCACTTTCAATCAAACGCCCCGGCTGACGGCCGATCATGATCACGCGCCAGGGCGAGTTATGCGGCGTGGCTGATTTGACCAACCCTTCGCCATCTGCGCGCGATGCCAGTTTGGTGACCAAGGTGACGGCGCGGCCGGCCCCGTTCGTCAGACCTCCAAACCACATGCCCGACCAGTCGGATAAATCCGATTCGGTCAAGGCGAGCCATGCGCTCGGCGTCTTCACCACCAAGGGCAAGCCAATGATCGATTCCGGGTGGATGTCGGCCAGATGCTGGCGTTTGAATTCCCATTCCTGCGAGCCGTGGAAACCTTTCTCCTGGCTGCCGGCTAGACAGGTGTAATTGTCCGGAAAGGTGAATTCAGTCAGTTCCTTTTCCACCACGAAGTTCTTGAGATCGGGTTGCTCGGGCAGAACATACCGAAACCCAATGCCGTCGTTGAACGCGCGAAAGATCACCTCGAATTTCCGACCGTTGGTGGTTCCCTCGGCCAAGCCCAGGCGCAATTCATTGTGTTGATCGCGCACCTGCCGTCGCTTGCCCCACGGATTTTCCCAGGTCGTGTCGGTGGAACTCGAACGGGAATGCAACACGGTGACGTTGCGGCCAAACGCGGTGCCGCCCCGCAACTGAAGGCCGAGTCGCGACGGACCCAAGACCTGCTGTCCGTCCACAGTCAGGGTGAATTTCAAAACGTCTGTGTTCTGGATGCTCACTCGGATTTTCCCATCCGGCGATTGGAGGCGAATCGAGTCGGCATTTTTCGCGGCGCTGGCCATTCCTGAATGCACGAGCAGCAACGCGACGGCGACTGCGGCCTTTTGCAAGGGCGCGCTGACGGTTTCGCGGAAACGCAGGCTGACAGCATGACCGTGTTTGAGAACGCGAAACGGCGCAGCCGCCGGGGTGACGAGGCGGGGTATTGCCTGCGAAATTTTCCGCCCTCCAAATGCATGGTCCCGAGCCAGGGAAAGAAGAGTCATCATCAGCGATTGAACGGGACGGCATGCTTTCATAAACATTCAGCCAACGCGTAAATTTGGTTTGAAATTTGCAACGAACAGTCAAGTATCGTATCAGTTTCCGCAGTCGCACAACTGACCCATTGCGCAAAACAGGTTCTATTTGCGCACATCTGAATCGCATGGACCAGTCATCGAAACAGCCGAAAATCGCCGTTGTCCTCCCGGACTTCAAACCTTGGGGCATCACTCCGTTCTTCAATGGCGTCAGGGAACATGCCCGAACGCAGAAATGGCTGTTGACCGCATGTCCGGTCAATCCACAGGGCGACGAAGTCTTTCCCAACAACTGGTCGCGGTTGAAATCCTGGCGCGTCGATGGCGTCATTCTGCTCACGAACAGCGCCGAAAAACTCAAGATGTTCCAGAGCCTGCGTGTGCCTTTGGTTTACATCGGGGAAAGCCTGGAAGCCGGCAGCGAAAGTCCGCGCCTGATGGTCAATCACGAGCAGGTGGCGCGGCTGGCTGCCGAACATCTCATCAGCCTGGGACTCAAAAACCTGGCGTACCACGGCATTCGCGATCGGTGGTATTCCACCCAGCGCATGCAGGCGTTCAAGAAGGTGGCCAAAGAGGCGCACCTGAACGCGACCAGCTTTTGCCTGCCGCACATGACCCGCGACGCCCTCTGGGACGAACGCTACGAGCCGATCAAGCGCTGGCTGAAAACCTTGCCGCTGCCCGTCGGCATCATGGCGGTGAGTGACTATCGCGGGTTGATCATTCTATCGGCGTGTCACGAACTGGGCCTGCGCGTGCCGGAAGACGTCGCGGTCATCGGCGTGGACAACGACCTGATGATCTGCGAATTCTCCCATCCCACACTGACCAGCGTGTGCCTCAACCCGTATCGACTGGGGCTCGAGGCCGCGCGTTTGCTGGACCGGCTGATGCAGGGTGAAGCACCGCAAAACGAACTGTTGCTGATCGATCCCTCCGAAGTCGTCACCCGGGCATCGACCAATGTCCTGCACATCAAGGATCCCTTCGTCAGACGAGCGATTGATTACATGCAGCAACACTACACGGAGTCGTTCAAGATCGATGCCGTGGCGGACGCAATTGGCGTGAGCCGGCGTTTCCTTGAGAATCATTTTCGCGAGGAACGTAACACGTCGCCCGCCGAGTTCCTGCTGAATTTAAGAGTTCAAAAAGCCAAGGCCGTGCTGGCGATGCCCAAGCGCTGGTCCGCCGAAGATGTGGCGCGGATGACCGGGTTTTCAACCGGCAAAAACCTGCGCTCCGCCTTCCAACGCGTGCTCAACGCCTCGCCCAACGACTTTCGCCCTCGAACCTTTTCCGCCGAGAACGAAGGATAGAATCTTCAACCCGCCGATCGAATTGAGGATTACCTCCAGCCTTTTGTCATATCTGTCATGGCATAATGCTATGACATCTATGCTTCATGCGGGCGGTGAGGGGAGCCCATTTGCAAGCGCCCAACAATCCAATCCAAGTTCATCACCGTTTCCTTTCTCAAGCGCGCCGCGATCTTCAGCTTCAACGCATCCGTCTTGGCGGGCTGCTGCAAATCCTGCTCCGTCCACCCGGATGCTCCCCAGCCCCGCAACCAGGTTTCCAGCGTAGAAAGACGTGCGGCTACGGTTCGATTTTTCGCACCAGGGCGATGATAATGCCCGCGGCAATCAGGTGCAGCACTCCCAGAATCAGGAACATGTTCGCGGAGCCGACTGCGGAGGTGATCCGGCCGACTTCGTAATTGAAAATGATGGCACCAGTCGCACCGAACGCGCCGGCAATACTCCAAACACTGGCCACGTTGCCCGCTGGAAAAGCGTCCGCCACCAGCGGCCCCAGAATGCTCAACCACCCGAGGCAAACCACCGCCACGATGCAAAGCAAAGCCACCGACAGCGCCAGCGAAGGCACGCGCGGCACCAGCATGGCGGTCGGCCCGAGCAGCGCCAGCAACCAAAGGACACGCACCCGGCCACGAAGCGGATTGCCCAACTTACGCCCCACCCGGTCAGAGAGCGTCGCCACCGTAATTCCCCCCAAGGCTGCGGCGAGAAAGGGAATCCAACCCACCATCCCGGCCTCCTTCAGCGATAAACCGCGCTCCTCCTGAAAATAGCCCGGCATCCAAAACAGGCAGAAGTACCAGACCGGATCGCTGATAAACCGGGCCAGCACAATTCCCCACAACGTGCGTTGCCGCCATAACCGGCCCCAAGGCATTGCGGGAACCGATTCCGCCGAGACCGCCTTCCTTTCGTCCGCCGCCGTGCGGGGCGGATGCCGATAAACAAACCACCACGCTGCGCCGATGATCAGGCCCATCGCGCCGGGAACCAAAAAAGCCGCGTGCCAGCCGTAGGAAGATGCCAGCGCAGCCACCACCGGCGCCGCCGCGATCGAACCCACCGTGCTGCCGGCGCCCACGAGGCTCATCGTCAGTCCGCGCCGTTCAATCGGCACCCACAACGTCAAAGCCCGAATGGTTACCGGCTGGTTGCCCGGTTCTGCCAGGCCCAGCAAACCACGACAGATCGCGAATGCGACAAAGGTGTTGGCAAAACCGCAGCCGATCGTCGCGAGGGACCACAGCGCAATGAACAAGATAAATCCGATTCGCTCGCCAACGCGGTCGGTGATCCAGCCGGTCAAGATATACGCGCCGGCGTAGAAAAAGGTGAAGATGTTGACGAGCAACGCGTAACCGGATTCGTCCGTGTTGAGCGCGGACTTCACCATGGGTTTGAGCACGGACAGCGTCTGCCGGTCGATGTAGTTGATGAACGCCGCCGAGAACAGCAGGATCAAAATGCCCCAGTAGCGCGCGGTTGATCGCCGGTGATTGATCGAAGGGATTGCGGATTGATTCAGAACTTCCATCGCATCAGGTTCGCGGCTGGCTCAGGCGGGCACGGCCACCGGGTTGCCATTGGGATTGGCGCGTTGCTCCGGATTCAATTCATCGAGTTCAAGCACCAGGGCGGCGGCTTGCAGGTGGCGGCGCAGCTCGGCGTATTCGAGTTGCTGCACCGAGCGCCTGCCCGACAAACAGAGGCAGGCGGCAATGGCCGCGGCCTGCGCCAGCCCCATGAAAACCGGTTCCATCCGGATAGACCCAAAAGCGATGTGGGTTGAGGAAAGGCAGACTGGCACGAGCAGGTTTTCGCACTCGGCGCGTTTGGGGGTGATCGCGGCGTAAGGAATGTTGTAGGGCGCGGGCAAGCGCACCTGCACGTCGCCTTCGTTCCACACGCGACCGTTCACCACCACGCGCTGGCAATTGTGCGAGTCCATCGTGTAAGCGGCCATGCCGATGGACTGTGAAGTTTGCTCCCGTCCCAGACAATGATTTTCCGTGACGATCCCTTCACCGACCAGGCGGCGGCATTCCCGAATGTAAAGCTGCGGCGGCCAATGGCCGGTCTCCGGAAATTCATCGCCAGCCAGGCCGTAATTTCGGATGGCGTTACGAATCGGCGCGGGCACGCGCTGGCTGTTCTGCAGGAAATAAAGCAGCCCTTGCTGATAACTGACATGGGCCTGGTAAATCTCTTCGCGCCGGTCGTAGGATGCCTCTGGAAAATCCCAGTTGCCACCGATGAAGTCGGAGGCAAATCCGCCGTTGTTATTCGTATCGGTCTTGCCGTTGGCGACCGCATCATACTTCGCGAAGGTGCCGTCCGGTTGCAAATCCATGTCCCAGCCCGCCTCGAAATAGCGGGCCAGCAATTCATACTGCCTTTCGTCGTACTCAGCCGGTTTCGGAAAGGGCACGCGCACTTCAGGCCGACGCGTCATGCAGGTGCGAAAATTGTAAGCCTGAATCAGGCGATCGCCCGTGCCGTTCGCGGGAACATTGAGGCGATGAACGCCGGGCAGCAACCCACTTTCCGCCACACCGGGTCGGATAAAGGGATCCACCGCCAATTCAAACTGGTTTTTGTCCAACAGTTGCACCCCGTTGAACGTTTCTCCAAAAACTTCGCTCGCTTCGCGTCCCGTGGCGTAGCTCACGCCGGCGCGCGCCAGCAGATCGCCCTCGTAACTGGTGTCGAGGAACATGGCTCCGCGAACCCGTTGACCGGTGGTGGAAACCAATTCCAAAATCCGGGTTCCGCGTTTGCGGGCTTCCGCCAGGTAGAATCCATGCAGGATCGGAATGCCGCTTTCGCGAATAATCTCCGCCAACTCACGCGAAGCCACGCTTGGCTCAAACGCCCAACCGACGGCCTGACCGTAATGCCTTCCCACCGCCTCATAAAACTTGCGCGCCCGTCCACCGATGACCGCCTCGTTGCCAAAATCAGTGAAGCCCAATCCGCTGGTGGTCATTCCGCCGACGTGCCAGCCATTGTTAAGAACCAGAACACTTCGACCGCGCGCCCGAACTTCCGCGGCCGCCATAATCCCAGCGGCAGTCGCGCCATAAACGATGACATCGGCTTCACGCACCGGCTCATTGAGAGCGGGGGCCGCCGGATGATAATAGGAAAGTGGCAATCGCAAATTATTCATTAGATACTCAATTCTGCGCGCCGGCTCACAGCCCGGTCGTGGCCCTCCAGGTAAATTCACCGGCTTCAACCGTTTCAGAAAAATGCACCGTGAAGGTCTTCGCTGTTCGGTCCGTGACCCAAAACTTCGGCGGCTCCGAATTGAAAGTCACGCTGACGTGATTGGGCTGGCGGTAGAGTCCGTGTTGCACCACGACTTGTTTCGCTCCTTTGGGAATCTTCACTTCGCCGGTCGCTTGCGAGGCAAATCCCGGCTGCGTGGCCACGTTATTTGCAAAGCGATTACGACCGGCATCGGTAAGCGCCGCGGTGTCGGCGGAACCGTTTCCAATCAGGATGTTGTCGATGAACTGCACCCGGGAAATGGATTTCCCCTGGGGCAACAGCTCCAAATATTTTCTGTCCGGGCTGGCCGCGTTGATCCAGTTGTGACTCAGAAAAATGTCGGTGATCAGATTTCCCGGTTTTCCATCGTCTTCCAACACGATGGCGGAACGCGTGAACGTGTTGATCTCGTTCGCCAGAAACCAGGTTTTGTCGGAGTTTTTGATGTGCAAGGCGACGCCGGTTCCGGAGACAAACCAGTTCGCATAGATTCGGTTCTGGGTGGAATACTCCAGCTTGATCGCCGTGCCGCTGCAACGGAAAATGCAGTTGTTGATGAACACTGCTCCGGGCGAAATATCCCAGCTCCAGGGCCGGGGTTGATCCGTGACTTGCGTGACCACGACTCCGTCCTTGAGTGAGGCCAGACGGCATCGCTCCAGCCGCATCCCGTCCACGTTCGCCGCCTTGATGCCGCTGACCCTTTCCGCGCCATTCAGATTGAGGTCGAAGAAAAAGATGTCCTTGTTCAGGTCGGCATTCTCCTTCGCCGGCACGGGCACCGTTTCGAACAGCCAGTCGCCTTTGAAGTCCGGAGCAGGAGTGATCAAGGTGACGCTGCTGCGCACTTTCGAATCCATGATGCCTTGGAAACGAATGCGGTGTTTGAGCCGGACGGGCTGGTGCAGCAAATACGTTTTGGCGCTCAACCGCACTTCGCCGCCGGTCTGCCCAAGCGCGTCCACCGCCGCCTGCAACGACGGAAAATCATCCGCATTGACCTGGCCGGCAATACGCTCAGTGGGTTGCACCATCGGCGTTTGAGCATTGGCCACGGTGGCAATGCCCAGCATCAGAGCGATCAACAGATTTTGAGAATGTGCTTTCATGGAAATTTACGAAACCAAAGTGGCGATGACGGCGTGAGTGCGGTTGCCGACGGGCATGGGCAATTGATTGCCGGGCACGAGTTGGCCGTCGAGAGTTAATTCCACGCGACCGCTGGTGAGACCGTGAGGGTTGCGAATGGTGATCCGGTAAGTCGCGCCGCGATAGCGACGTTCCACCCGGCACTCCTTCCAGTCGGCTGGCAGGCGCGGATCAATGCGCAAGCCGCCGAACTCCGCCCGCGCACCGAGCAGATGCTGGAGCAGCACATGATTGAACCAGGCGACGGAACCAGTGATCCAGGAGAACTCCATTTGAAAACGGTTGTTCCGATGGTCCGGGCCGAAATAACAGTTGGCCAAAACGTAAGGCAGACATTCGCGCTTCGGATCATCCGGCTTGCCCGAGTAATAGCCCGGCAGAATGCGGCGGAGAAGGTCATACGCTTTGTCCGGCTGACCGCATTTCAAGAGGCCGAGAATCATCCAGATGTTCGTATGAGAATAGATCGTTCCATTTTCGCACGTGCCCGGTTCGAGACAACTGATGCGACCGATGCGATCATCCGGCTCGCTAAAGGTCGGCGCCAACAAGGCATAGCCCAGATCGGTCAACAGCTTTTCATCGCACGAACGCAACAGTTGCTGACGTCGCGATTCATCGGCAATCCCGGCGATCAACGCCCAGGCCTGGGCCTCGATAAAAATCTGTCCCTCTCGATTGCGATGCGAACCGACGGGTTCACCCTGGTCATCGAAACAACGCACGAACCAACCGCCATCCCAAGCCTCGCGATTGATGGCATTCTTGATCTGCTCATGGCGAGATAGATAGTTTGCCTGCCCGGTCGCATCGCCGAGAGCTGCAGCCAGCTCCGCCATCTGCGTCATCGCCTCAGCGTACGCTTCACTCAGCCAGACGCTCTCACCGCGGCCCTCGCGCCCAACGGCAGTCAGCGAATCATTCCAGTCGCCAAACTTGATCAACACCAGCCCATGCGCGCCTTTATTGCTTTCAAGAAAATCCAACGCGCGATCAATGTGCTGCCTTACCGTGCCGGAACCGCCGTCATAGAAAGGCACCGATTCGTCCAGAAAGGCGTAATCGCCGGTCTCTTTCAAATACGCGATCAGCGTAAACACGAGCCAGAGCGCGCTGTCCGAGTAAGGCTTTTCATCCACCGGATTCCAACCGCGAAGCGCCAGTCCGCTTTGAAATTGATGGCGCAGCGCCTCGCTCAGAATTTGCCGGGTGCGTTCGGGAGCGAACGTCACCACCCCGAGCCCATGCTGCACGAGGTCGCGATATCCATTCCAACCCCATCGACACCACGTCGCGCCGTAATGCGTGGCCTGCTTGATCCAGCCGTTGAGCATTCGATCGAAATGCGCATCGGGTGTCTGAACCCGATTCAAGGCCAGCTTGGCAGTGTTGGCCGCCTTCAATTCAGCAAAGTATTTCTCGAATTGCCCGAAATATTTTTTTTGAAAACCGGCGATGTTGGCGGGGTGATCGGTGGCGCCGAGGATGAGATTGATTTCAGCGCTGGCATTCGGCGCCAGTTCCACATTGAACTGCGCCGCGCAGATTGTCGCATCCGCCGAGCCCGGCGTATTGGAGCAATAACCGCGCACGACGGCTTCGGGATTTTGCAACGTGTGATAGAGGCCGACAAACGCGTCGCGCGTGCCGTCGAAAGCCGCGAAGGGCGCGTCTGCCGTGAGGAAGCCGTTGAGAAAATCGTGCGGACGGCGATGCGGATGTTTGCTGGCCACCACGGCATTGTGCTCGGGGAAAAACACTGAAGAGCGAAAGATCATGTCGCCGTAACTGTCGAAACCCCACTTGAATTTGAACTGCAACTGATTGTAGGAAAAAACCGACAAACGCCGCGGCCTGGCCGAGCGATTGATCAGCGTCAACGTCCACAGTTCCACTGGATCCTTGCCGGGCGGCACGAAGATCCGGAGCCGTGATTCGATTCCATTGGCAATCGAAGTGATGACCGTATAGCCGAATCCATGGCGGCACTCGAAAGATTCCGACGCATGCCAGACCGGTTCGCCGTTCACGGTCCAGTAGTCGCCACTGGCTTGATCGCGCACATAGAACAAGCGGCTCATCAAATGGTCTCGGCCGAAAACATCGAAATCACAAATGCGACCAACGCCCGTCAGCAACTGAACGGCTTCCAGATTACCAACCTGGTAATCGGAATAACCAACGCCGGTTTGCTGGACATTGGCGAACAGGGCGTCATTCCAGAGAAAATTATCAAACGCGCGCGGCGTCCGGGGATTCGTGATGATGAATTCCGTCCCGTCCCCGCTGAAGTGGCCGAAGGAATTTCCCATTCCCCTTTCGGCTCCACCGGCAATTTTATCCGCGGACGTTTGTTTCAGCTCACTCAGCATAAATCATTTATCTTGTTCAGCGCCAATTTAGCGGAATCTGTTAAACCCAAATAATATCCATTTGCGAATGACGGGTAGTTATTGCGCAAAAGCACCTGTCAACTTCCATTCTTCGCCGATGGATTTGCCTCATCTTCCATCGGAAGTTATTCGACGGTGTCCACCTGCAATCGCACGGATGCGTTAGCCAGTCCTTCGGCAGACGCTATGACACGCAAGCTTCCCGCCCGACGTCCGGCCTTGGCCAGGACCATGCAATAGCCGTTGAAAGCGCTGCGATAGCGGGCCTGATTTGGCTCGTGACAGCTCGGATCGCCGTTGCCGACGCCGGCATTGGTTCCCGCTCCGGAAAAGGTGAAGTGAATCCTGTTGCTGGCTGTGGGCACCACGCGTCCTTGGGCGTCCACCACGGCGACCGCAATGGGAACGATGTCCTGCCCATCGGCCCTTAGCCGCGTGCGATCGGGTCTGAGCTGGAGAGCCGCCGGTGCGCCGGTGGTTTCCACAATTTTTTGGGCGACCATTTTCCCGTTGATATGACCTTTGGCTTCCAGCCGGCCGGGTTGGTAATTCACGCTTTCCCATTTGAGATAGCGAAATTCCTCGAGGGTTTGTCTGCCCAGGCTCTGACCGTTCAGGAACAATTCCACTTCGTCGCAATTGCTGAAACACCAGACCGGAATAGTCTGCCCCAACTTGTCGGGCCAGTTCCAATGCGGGAAAATATGCACCAGCGGCTGGTCGCGCTGCCACCATGCCTTCCAATAAAAGGCTGAGTCCTTCGGGAAACCGCACACGTCCAGGAATCCGAAATTGGAACTGATCTCGGGCCATCCAAACGGGGCCGTCTCGCCCCGATAATCAAAGCCGGTCCAGTAAAATCCACCGGCGACAAACGGGCGCGATGCGACCGGCTCCCATTTCTGATCCGGCGACATGTAACTGGTCAGGTGCGCGGCTTCGTTGTCGGTGTGGTAAATGCCGCGGCATGAGGTGTTGCTGCCAATCTCGCTGCCGAAAACCATTTTGTCGGGAAACTCGCGATGCAAAATGTCGTAGTTCCACGTGTTGTAATTGACTCCCAGCAGATCCTCGGATTCGGCTGCCCCGCCGATCCAGGCCTGGTCACGCGCGTGGCCGTTGTTGGCGCAAGTTACCGGTCGGGTCCGATCATGTTTTTGAACGGCTTGCCTCAATGCGGCCATCAGCTCGCGGCCGAAAGGCTTGTTCTCAAAACCGACCTCCTCATTCCAAAGGCACCACATGATAACGCTGGGATGATTGCGATCCCGCAAAACCAGGGACTCCACATGCCAGGTGTTGTCGTAGGGCTGCCCTTCCCAGCCTTTGCCGATAATTGAAGAACCCGGATGTCGGTTGTCGTCCATGACCAGCAGCCCCAGTTCATCGCAAGCCTCATACATGGCAGGCGTCATCGGATGAGCCGGGCAACGGATGGCGTTGCAACCGAATTCCTGGAGCCTTTTCATCCGATAATAAATGAGGCTATCGGTCATTCCGATCCCGACTCCGACGAAATCCTGATGGTTGCAGGTGCCCTTAATTTTTATGGATTTCTCATTCAGGAAGAACCCCTCTTTAGGATCAAACCGCAGCGTCCGGATGCCGAACTTTTGCACGTGACGATCCACGACTTTGCCGTCCCGCGAAACTTCGGTGACCAGCGTGTATCGATTCCGTTCTTCCAGTGACCAAAGCCTCGCGGAAGATAATTGAACCGACTGCATCAACGGTGTTCCCGTGTGCAGATAACTCGGTTGGTTCTCATTGGCGGACGAAAGCATTCTTTCGCGCGCATCGACGGGAATGGAGTCGGACGGCACGGTCAACGTGTCGGTTGCCACAGCGACGATCCGACCAATTGGATCTCGCACCGTGGAAACCACCGAGCAATTCTGCGTGTCCGAAGTGCGGTTCGACACCAGGGTTTCGATGCGCAAGGTCGCGGACGGCGCGCCGGTCACATCCGCCACTTCGCTGGTGACATAAACACCCCAGGGCGCGACATGAACTTGATCCGCGACATTCAGCCAAACGTGCCGATAAATCCCGCCGCCTTCATACCACCAGCCCTCAAACTTTGTCGGGTCCGCATAAACCGCCAGCAGGTTTTCCCCGCCAAAATTCACCGCATCGGCAATGTCCACATGAAACGACGTGTAGCCTCCCGGATGTCGGCCAACCCATTTGCCGTTCACGTAGATTTTTGCCTCGCGGAACACACCCTCGAAATAGAGCCAGACACATTTGTCTCGGTCCGTTGCGTCCACAAAGAATTTCTTGCGATACCAGGCCGGGAATACTGGCAGCGAACCGTGGCTGGTGTTGGCCTTGGAATCGTATTCGCCTTCCACAACATAATCGTGCGGCAGCTCGACTTTGCGCCAGAGGCTATCATCGCAGTCCGGCGAGAAATATTGATGAGATTGGTCCGGCTCCGGCCGACGTCCGAAGGCAACTTTCCCGGAAATGCCACCCGATCCGTGACCGAAGTGTTGGACTCGCACGGCCAGCACATTGGATCCGTTTTCGTTCCAAGCGGGATCCAAATTCACGGTGAAAGGCGCTGGCCAGCCTTGATGCGCAGCAACCATCTTTCCGTTCAGGTAAACGTCACACAGATTGACCACATAAGAGAACGACACGCAACGCCCTGGCCCGCTCGAGTCGGGCAGCGTGGTTCGAAACCAGGCATGGCCGAGGAAGTTCATTCTCGCGTCTTCGGCCTTGGCAGTTTTCCAATCTGGCCCGGACGTATCCAAATTCGGCTGCGCCATCATGGACGGCGTCTGTCCCGGCTGTTCCTTTGCCCACGTCCACTGATTCAAGAGCGCAACCTCTTTGAGTTCGGCAGCGGGCAACGGTTTGAAGCGCCAATCAAAATCAAGCAGGGTGCAGCGACGGGGCGCCAATGCGTGGTTGTCGGCGTGGCTGGGTGCGAGCTCGCCACCCATTTTACCCAGAAGCCGGCGGGTGGTGCAGGCCGGGACCGCCGTTAAAGCCGCCGCGCTTAAACTCACCTTTAGGAACTCACGTCGTTTCATTTTGCGATTCAACCTGGCCGTCCCTGCTTACGGCGATCGGAGCCGATAAAACATGATCGTGTTGCTGGCAGGAAGTGTGACGCCGGTCTGACCGTTTCCAATTGTCAGATAGGTTTCCCAATGAACCGGCGGAGCCAAGTTGGTGGCCGTCTCCAACACGCAACGGGCCGCTCCCACCGGCCAACTTAGATTCAACTCGTTGCCCGTTGAGGTCAGAGTCAAAAGCAATGCGGGAAATTCTGTCATGCCTTGCGGCGAATTCGTGTTCCACACCCATTGGACGGCATCCGCGACAACATAGCCATTGGCGCCGTCATCCCGAACTCGGACGCTGCCAGCAGTCCCCGCGCTGAAATCAAACGTCCCCAGATAATTCCAGCGAGAGCCGTTGACCGTCTGATTTACGTAAACGGTGTTAGTGCTTCCGCTGTGAATCACATCCACCGGTGCATTCGTCGCCCGATTGCTGCTTGCAACCCACCAGAGATATACGTCGTAAGTGCCGGCTACGGGTAGATTCGGGCTGAAGCGCACGGACTTCCCGCCGCCAGCATTGCCATCGTGCAAATAGTTCGCGCCATAATCGCCGGAGTTGGCACTGGCAGTCCACGAGCCCGCGGTGGTCACCCCCGAGCTGTCGGCATTGTCCACCACGAGGCCTGTCCGGGCGGCAATTGCCGCGGAGTTTGCTCCCTCCGCGCCACACGGATTTATGGCGGAGACCACGTAGTAATAAAGCACTCCCTTGGTTGCGTTGGGATCCAAATAGCCGAAGCTGGTCGTATTCGTGACCGTAGTGTAAGGCCCGCCGCTCGCGGTCGATCGTTTGACATTGAACGAGGCGACCTGCGAAGCGGCTGCGCCCGTCGGAGCATCCCAGCTCAGGCTGACCTGATTGTTCGTGGCGCCGGCGGTGGGCGCCAGTCCACTGGGCACCACAGCCCCGCAGCTTGGCGAGGCCGAGACCGCAGCTGAATCGGCCGACTCTCCCCCGCTGTTCGCCGCCGATATTTTATAGTAGTAGGTAGTCCCATTGGCCGCCGCGAAATCTGTGAAGCTGCTCAAATAGGTCGTGCCGATGGCGATGAACGGGCCCCCGCTGTTATTGCTGCGTTTAACATTGTAGCTCCGGGCGGTGGGAACCAAGCCCCAGGACAAGACGACTTGGTTATTGCCGCCGTTTGCCGTCACCGATCCAGGCGTGGCTGGCAGTGGCATCAGCAACGCAAACTCCACCGCGTCGGCGATCACGTAGCCGCTGGCGTCGTCGTTTCGAATGATTACACTGCCCGAATTACCGGCCGCAAAATTGACGTTCCCCAGCCAGTTCCATTTCCCACCGTTGGCTCGTTGATCAAGCCGGAAGGTGTTCGTGCTTCCCTTTCCGATCACGTCCACCGGCGCGTTGTTCGCCCGGTTGGCAGCAGCCGTCCAGTTTAGAAAGACGGCATATGTCCCGCCCACAGGCAGCGACGGAGAGAACCGGACACTCTTGCCGCCGGAGCCACCCGCGTTGTTGTCATGCAGGTAATTGTTTCCGTAGTAACCCGCGGTGGTGCTACTGACCACCCACGAGCCCGTGATCGTAACGCCAGTGCTGTTCGTGTTATCGACAATGATCGCTGAACCGGCTCCGTTGGAAGATGCACTTTCGCTGAAGTTGTAATTCGTGATGGTATTGACTGAACCGCTGACATCGACCGCATTCAAATCATTGCCCGGCGCGATCAGATTGTTCGTAATGGAACAGCTCTTCGATGCGGAAATCCCGATCGCCGCACAGTTGTTGGACTGCACAATGTTGTCATGCACGGAGACATTGGTGGAAGCATAGACCGCGATGGCACCCGCAGGACTGGCTTTGTTCAGGCAGTTCGCGAGATAGATTTCATTCCCGTAGATGTGAGTGCCGATGGCGGACGCACTGGTGATGCCGGCGGACCCAATCCTCCACATGTAATTATAGCAGATTGTATTGCTGGCCTGAGTATTCGGCTGATTGATTCCATCGCAAGCGATGCCAGCGCCCGATCCCCAATACTTGGAATTTGTCGGAGGATAATTTAGTGGATCGCCCAAGTAGGAGGAATTGAGAATCGTATTGCCAACAACGGTGCAATAAGAGGACTGACCGATGAAAACCCCTTCTCCTCCCGCGCTGTTGGTGCTGTAATTGCCCGCCACAAAATTATGATCACTGCCAGTGCCGAGCGTCACGCCACCTTCGAAACAATCGTACAAGCGGTTGTTGAGATAGAATGAATTTGACGTCCACCGCGTGTAGAGGGCTCCCTGCGACATGTTGTTGCTGATCGTCAAGAGCGCGCAATTGGTGAACACACAATCCAGGACGGTGACCGATTCGCTCGAAATCGCCATCAACGCTTCATTCGGGATGTCTTGAAATGTCACCCCGGAGATCAGCAGCGAATTCACCGCTTTGAAATAACCACCCTGATTGTCCAGCTTGCTGGGATCGTTGGCGGAGTACCGGGAAACGGAGTTGTTCGCCGGGTTGATCGCCTGGTCATAGGCATTGCCATCCAGCACCACGTTGCTGACAGTGATGTGGCTGTCCCCCGACCAGTTGCTGTTCACCAGCAGCGAAAGCTGCGTGTAGGGAGCCATGCGCAACGTGGAGCCGTTGCCGTTCAGAATAAAATGACTGGGCAACACCAGCACGGAATGCACGTCGTAAGTGCTGCCTGAAGGAAGATCACATCGCCCTGCAGCCGCGTTGCTGTTAATCATCGATTGCAAACCCGATCCGTCCTGCAAAAACTCCGCCTTGATCGCGTCCACGTAGCTGATCCCCGGATTAACCACAGGTCCCTGGACATAGATATTGGCCGGAATAAAATTGGTTGTTTGGTAAGTGGCCAATGGCTGGTTGGTCACAATGGGATTGCCCTTTTCATACAGCGAAAACGTTTTATCAGCGTAGTTCAGCGTCAGCGTGAGCCGATGCCACACATTCAGGGCATAAGGAAACTGAGTGTCCGCCCAAACGCCATTCGTGGTTTTATAGGCATAATTGCCATTGGCCCCCATGCCAACCCCGCAAAACAAATGATTGGCGCTGTCCCGCACCTGCAAATACATGGCGTCAACATTGGCGTTGCTCGTCAGACAACTCCAACTGATCCGCTGCAAGGCTGGCGCTGCATTGGAGCACATTCGGGAAATCGCAGCATGTGCGGATGCGGTGGAATATAGACGGACCGATTTCGAAGACGGGGTCAACTGCGCCGAGCTTCTCCAGTCATAAGAAAGATTGGTGACCACCACAGCCGAACTCCCGGCGCCGCCGGTGCTGATCCAGTCATTATGATTCGTGGGGGGAACCCCGGCGCCGTAGGATTCAAAATCGTCAATCCAAACTGTTTGCGCAAAGCCATTGGCCAACAGAGCTGCTGTTGTCGCAACGATACAAAGGGTGGATTTCATGGTTTAAATTCAACGGGTCTGACTGACCTGCACGTCCACTTTCCCCGAACGGAATCAGTTTGTATG
>JBQCEJ010000235.1:0-5131 GCA_051960355.1 Verrucomicrobiota bacterium
CGGGGGGCGCGGCATTTAGGCCGCTCCATGTTTCCTCACGGGTGGGGGACCAACAACTACGGGGTAAAACCCCTTGTACGCGGCATAAGGGCCGCGCGCCGGCGGCACGAGATTCGAATTCAACTGCATGGTTTCGGCTTAGTTCTTGGAATCGGCCTTCGAAGCCGCTTTGCCGTCCGGGCCGCGCAATGGCTGCGGCGCTTTCAATTTTCGGTAGAGCCACGTTTCCAACGGCCGTAAAGGTCGCAGCCAATTGTAGAACGGCGAATAAATCAGCCGAACCCGCACCGCCGATAAAAACATCACCAGCGAAGTTCGCCCCAGGGTCACAGTCGAACCCACCTTGTCCGTCCATTCGGTTGGCACTTCCAGAATGCGAAAACCCGCGCGCGTCAACGCGTAGAGCAGATTGATATCGAAGGCCATGTCAGCTATGCGCAACGAGGGATGAATGCGTTCAACGGCCTCGCGCCGGATGACCTTGGCCCCGCATTGCGTGTCGCGGATGTTCATCCAGAACAGGCTTTGCACGATCAAATGAAAAATCCGGCTGGCAAACTGGCGTTTACGCGTCTGCACCTGATGCAGCACCGCGCCTTCGATCCAGCGCGAGCCAATGACGCAATCCGCCTCGCCCAGCCGTTTGACGAGATCGTGGAAGGCTTTCGGCTGAGTCGCGCCGTCGGCGTCCACATAGCCGATCGCTTCCGCCAAAGGCGCGAGCCGAAGGCCTTCGATCAGCGCGCCGCCTTTGCCGATCGGGTCTTTGAATTCGATCGCGCTGATGAATGGAAATTCCGCGGCGGCGCTATGGACCACGCCCAGCGTATTGTCCCGGCAACCGTTCAGAATCACGATCAACTGGAATTTCCCGCGATACTCCTTCTGGAAAAATTGCGCATACTCGCGCAGCACCGGCCCAATCCGATGTTCCTCGTTATAGGCCGGAATCAGAAGTAGTAGGCTGGGTTCGCTCACGGCTTTGATGGGTGATGAATTTGGTGAACGCGACCGCCAATCTTACTTCAGATTCAGCTCGCGCTGGATTCCAAACTTCTCAATGCGCTTGCGCAAAGTGGCGCGCGTTATGCCCAGCATCTTGGCCGCCTGGACCTGATTGCCGCTCGTTTCCTTCAGCGCCTGAATCACCAGTTCCCGTTCGACCGTCGGAATGATCTTCAACTTCGGATCTTTGCGCGCCCACTGAAACAACCGTCGCGCCAATCCCACAGCATCATTGCCGCTCGCATCCACAGTCGCGCCCAAAGGCGCAGTTGAACTGGAACTCACATTCGCCGCCGTTCCGCTTTGAGTGGCAATTTCCGGCGGCAA
This sequence comes from Verrucomicrobiota bacterium, assembly GCA_051960355.1. Taxonomy (GTDB): domain Bacteria; phylum Verrucomicrobiota; class Verrucomicrobiia; order Limisphaerales; family DASXHY01; genus DASXHY01. Next base: position 1,333 of record JBQCEJ010000235.1, read on the forward strand.
TTCGCTCAACAGGATGGCGTCGCCTTTGGATACCACCAGCGCCCGGCGCACCACGTTCTCCAATTCACGAACATTGCCCGGCCAGTGATAATGTTCGAGCGTCTTGATCACGCTGGTCGAAACCGACTTGGGCGCGCTTTTCTGATCACGGGCGAATTTCTTCAGAAAATAGTTTACCAGCAAGCGCACATCTTCGCGGCGTTCGCGCAACGGCGGCATGGGAATGCGAACCACGTTCAGCCTGTAGAAAAGATCTTCGCGAAACTGGCGCGCGGCGACCGCTTCCTCCAGCGGTTTATTGGTCGCGGCAATCACCCGCACATCGACTTTGATCGGCGTGTTGCCGCCGACGCGCTCAAAGGTGCCGCTCTGAAGGACGCGCAGAATCTTGGTTTGCGTGGCCGGCGTCATGTCCCCGATTTCATCCAGGAAAATCGTTCCGCCATTGCATTGCTCGAACTTGCCGATGCGTTGCAAGGTGGCGCCGGTGAACGCGCCGCGCTCATGGCCAAAGAGTTCACTCTCGAGCAACTGCTCCGGAATGGCAGCGCAGTTGATTGCGAGAAACGGTTTCTCGCTGCGCTGGCTGTGATGATAAATGGCGCGGGCCACCAGTTCTTTGCCCGTGCCGCTTTCGCCGGTGATGAGCGCGGTGGCGTCCGTGGCCGCGACCTGGCCAATCAGTTTGAAAACCTGCTGCATCGCATCGCTGCGTCCGACAATGCCCAGTTCGTAATCTTCCGATTCGAGCAATGGCTGATAGGAGACGACCTGCCGCATGTCGTGCGCGGCTTTGAGAGCGTTGAAAACGATCTCCTTCAGTTTCGGGATGTCGAACGGCTTGAGCAGATAATCATACGCGCCGAGCTTCATCGCTTCGATCGTCGTCTGCGTCGTGCCGTACGCCGTCATCAGAATGACCAGCAGTTTGGAATCGATCTCGCGGATCTTGCGCAACGTTTCCAAGCCGTTCATGCCGCCCATGCGGATGTCCATGATGACGAGGTCGGGTTTGACTTTGGGAATCAGCTTCAAACCTTCTTCCCCGCTGGACGCGGTGGTCAACTCGATCTCCGGCGAATCAAAAATCCGCTGGAACGAATATTGAACGTCCACCTCATCATCAATTAACAAGAGCTTGCTCATGGCTTCGTGAATACGGGCGGGAACATAATGGAAGGGCGCACCCTGCGCCAGCATGGAACTGGCGCAGGACGCAAGCCAGCTCTCTTGGAGAATCAACCGTCCGGAACAACTTCCGAGCGCATTCTTCTCCCCAAACCTCGTTGCGCCTCAATTCGCGCTACAGCGGTCCCCATCCTAAACTTCAGGTTGCATAGTGGGTGATCGCCCCGATATTAACAGAGAGAAAGCTCGCTAGTATTGGCCGAACAAGCGACTGATGCTCTGGCACTTGAGAAAAACACCAACAGTTAAACTCACATCCAAGAGACGGACAGACATCGAACTTTGGCGTTTATTCTGTGAACTGCGAACCAAACCAACCCCATCCCGAAAAAGACGCTCGTGTCGGCCGGCACCTAACTGCGATTGTTGAATCCTCTGACGATGCGATCGTCAGCAAAGACCTGAACGGCACCATCTTGAGTTGGAACAAAGGCGCTCAACAAATCTTCGGTTACGGCCCTGAGGAAGTGATCGGAAAATCGATCACCATTCTAATCCCGCCCGAACGAATCCACGAGGAGACTGAGATTCTGAGCCGCATTCGCGCCGGCGAGCGCATCGATCATTACGAGACGATCCGGCAGCGCAAAGACCGCTCGCTCGTCAATATCTCGCTGACGGTTTCACCGATTCGCGACGACTCGGGCAAGATCGTCGGCGCCTCCAAGATCGCCAGAGACATCACTGAACAGAAGCGCGCGTCGAGCCTGCGCCAGCATTTCACCGCGCTGGTGGAATCTTCCGATGATGCCATTCTGAGCAAAGACCTGAACGGGATCATTCAAACCTGGAACAAGGGCGCGGAAACTATTTTCGGTTACACCGCCGATGAGGTGATCGGCAAACCGGTCACCATTCTGATGCCTGAGGGACTTCAGAACGAGGAACCGCGCATTCTGGAACGCATTCGCAATGGTGAGCGCATTCATCACTACGAAACGGTTCGACGCCACAAAAACGGCACGTTGATAAATATCTCACTGACGGTTTCACCAATCAAAGACAGCTCCGGAAAAGTCGTTGGCGCCTCGAAAATTGCCCGCGACATCACGGCGACGAAAAGGGTGGAAGCGGATTTGCTTCAAGCTCAGCAGGAACTGAAGAAAATCAATGCGGAACTGGAGGAACGCATTCAGGCGCGCACCCTTTCCTTGAACGAAGCGGTCGCCCAGATGAAGGAATTTTCCTACACCGTTTCCCACGATCTGCGCGGCCCGGTAAGAGCGATGCACGGTTACGCGATGGCGGTCATCGAAGATTTCGGAGATCGTCTGGATGCCCGCGGCCGCGAATATCTCGAACGGATTGTCCGCGGGAGCGACCGCATGGACAAACTGATTCATGACGTGTTGATCTATTCGCGGCTGGCACAAAGCGAGATCCATTCTCAACCCATCGCTTTGGAACCCTTGATTCGCGAAATCATCCAGGAATCCCCCGAGATGCGGGCGCCCCGGTCAGAAATCATCCTCAGAAAGCCATTGCTGCCGATGATGGCTCATGAACCGGCACTGAGGCAGGTCTTGTCGAACCTGCTTGTCAATGCGCACAAATTCGTCGCACCCGGGACAACTCCCCGAGTGGAAGTTCGGACCGAACGTCGCGCCGATAAAGTCCGCCTTTGGATCAGCGACAATGGCATCGGAATCAAGCCGCAATTCCATTCCCGGCTTTTCCGAATGTTCGAGCGGGTAAATCAGGACAATCATTACCAAGGCACCGGCGTCGGTTTGGCGATTGTCAAAAAAGCGATGGATAAGATGGGTGGGGCGGTCGGCGTCGATTCCGATGGCGTGCTTGGCAGTTCCTTCTGGATTGAACTGCCATCGGCTGAATAATCCAGAGTTATTACGGAGTTCTGATATGATTTTACTAGTTGAAGATGACCCCGATGATCTTTTCTTGATGGAACGGGCGCTCTTGAAAGCGCGCCTTTCGGTTTCCATGCACCATGCCCGGAATGGACAGGAAGCCATGGACTATCTTCAGGCCGTGGGGCCATATAGCGACCGCTCACGTTTTCCTCTTCCTGCACTCATGCTGCTGGATTTGAAAATGCCTTTCGTTAACGGCTTCGAGGTTCTGCTCTGGCTGAGGCAAAATCCCGCACTGCACCGCTTCCCCGTCATCGTGCTGACGTCATCGTTGGAAGAGAGCGATCGACAAAAAGCCCTTGAGCTTGGCGCGACAGGCTTCTTCATCAAACCTCCAACTCGTGAGAGCCTGCTTCAAATGATTCAATTGGTTCCCGGGTTTCCGATTCCTCCCAACGCGCCCTAAGTTGGATGAAAGCGCCCGCTTTGATGCACAGTTTTGGGTGATAGCTACTTATTGCAATTCTTCCAGCAACAATGCAACAATCAGCGCGAATGAACATTAATCAACTTAGTATCTCGGACCTCAAGAAAGCCGTAACGATCAAAGAAAAGATCGAGGCGTTAAACCAGGAACTCAATGCAATCCTCGGAAACTCCGCCAAGGGTGCAGAGCCTGCCAGGAAAAAAGGTGGTATGTCAGCAGCCGGACGGGAGAGAATTGCCGCCGCTCAACGAGCGCGCTGGGCGAAGATCAATGCCGCTAAAGGCAAGCCTGCCAAGTTGAAATAACTGCC
>JBQCEJ010000236.1:0-15345 GCA_051960355.1 Verrucomicrobiota bacterium
CAGATGCCTTCAAAGGGGATGTAGTCTTTCGACTGTTGCGTCATCAGGCCGTGGAAGGTTTCTTCGATGTTAATGGCGGCGATGTAGTAGGCGAGCAGGACGATTTCGTTGGCGTGCAGCTCGTGCTGATATTTGCGCGGCAAGTCATCCTTGCCAATCAAACCGCTCTGGAGCAGCCGCACGATGAATGTGCCCGTGCCGGTGAACGGATCAATGACGTGGACATCTTTCGCGCCGAGTGAGGATTTGAATTCGCTCTGCAACACGTCCTCCACGCTGCGGATGATGAAGTCCACCACCTCGACCGGCGTGTAAACAATGCCCAGGCGTTCAGCCATCTTGGGGAAGGCGGTGCGGAAGAATTTATCGTAAAGCTCGATGACCACGCGCTGCCGGCCCTCGGCGTTGTCGATTCCAGAGGCGCGCTGACGGACGCTGGCGTAGAATTTTTCCAGCGCGGCGGTTTCCTTTTCCAACGCCTGGTCGTGCAGTGTTTCCAGCATCCCCTGCATGGCTTTGGACACCGGGTTGTGCTGCGTGAAAGCGTAGTTCTCGAATAGCGCGTCGAAGACCGGGCGCGTGATGAGATGCTGCGAGAGCATCTCAATAGCGTCGTCCTCGCTGATGCTGGGATTGATGTTGTCGCGTAGGCCCGCGAGGAAATCAGCAAAGGCCGCTTTATGGCGCGGCTGGCCTTCGGCAATGAGTTGCTTGATGCGGTCGGTGTGGCGCTCGGCGATGACGGCCACGTCCTTGGCCCAGCTTTCCCAATAGCGCCGGTCGCCGCACTTGAGGACGATTTTCGCGTAGATGGCGTCCTTCCACTCCTCCAGTTGCGGGAAGGCAAACGCGCCCTGCACCTCGCGGAGCTTGGGCTGGCTGTCGCCGTCGCTTTTGCTGTCGTCTTTGGAATTCGGGTCGTCGCCGCCGATGCCGATTATTTGAATCTGGTCGGGGCGATGCTTGTTCAGTTCGATCTGGTTGACGGTGGCGTTGAAGCGGTCGTCGTGCGCGCGGAGCGCCTGCAAGACTTGCCAGACGACTTTGTATTTCTCGTTATCCTTGAGCGCTTCTTCGGCGGGCACATCCGCCGGAATGCCGATGGGCAGGATGATGTAGCCGTATTTCTTCCCCTCCGCGCGCCGCATCACGCGCCCGACGGACTGGACGACATCAATGATGGATTTGCGCGGATTGAGGAACAGCACAGCGTCGAGCGCGGGAACGTCCACGCCTTCGGACAGGCAGCGGGCGTTGGAGAGGATGCGACAGGTATTCTCCGGCGTCTTGGCCTTGAGCCAGTCGAGTCGGGCGTTGCGCTTGAGGGCGTCAAACGTGCCATCCACATGGTCGAGGTCGCAGTGCAGCAGGTTTTCCGCGTCGGGATGCGTCTCGCGATAGGCGGCGATGATTTGGGCGAACTTTTCGACGAAGGCTTTCGAGTCCTTGATAGAGCGGGAGAACGCGACGGCGCGGCGCATGTGCAACACATCGCCCTGCAAATCGGCGGCGGTGGCCGTGGCCTGGTCGAAGCGCTTGGCAAGACCGTTCCAGCAGCCGGTGATGCGGACGGCATCGTTCAGGTCTATCTCGTTGTTCTTGTCCGCAATCTGGCGTTGGAAAGCTTTGTTGACGTATTTCTCGTCCACAGCCAGCACGAGCACCTTGTAATCGGAGAGCAGATTCTTGCTGACCGCTTCGCCGAAACCCAGACGATGGAATTCCTCTCCGAACAGCGATACGTCATCCATCGAGCAGAGTTCCGCATCGGCCTGACCGGCTTTGACCTTGGCTTCATCGCCATATACGCGCGGCGTGGCCGTCATGTAGAGGCGCTTCTTCGCCTTGATGAAATTCGCGTCGTGAACTTTGACGAAGTGGCTTTCGTCTTCGCCGCTCAAGGTGACACCGGTGGTGCGATGCGCTTCGTCGCAGATGATGAGGTTGAATTCCGGCAGCCCGGCTTTCTGCGCATCCGAGACGGCCTGAATGGATTGATACGTCGAGAAGACGACGGTCATCTGCGCGGCGGATTTCTTCCGTTCCGCCATGCGCTGAATGGCCTGATACTGGCCGACGATCTGTCGTGCGGAAGTCGTGGCCGGAAAAGCGAGGTCGTAGGTCGTAATGTCGCCCTTGTCATCATCGCCTTTGAGGTTGCGCTTGCCGATGTTGGAATCCGAACACACGGCGAGACTGTGAATCGGGCGAACGGATTCCGCCGTCCATTCGCGCAACGTCTGCGACAACAACGAGAGCGACGGGACGAGGAACAGGACATGGCCGTTCGGCGCGAGTTTTTCGGCGATCTTGAGTGCCGTGAAAGTTTTGCCCGTGCCGCAAGCCATAATGAGTTTGCCCCGGTCGGCGGCGGTGAAACCCTTCGTCACATCTGCGATGGCGGCTTTTTGGTCGTCGCGCGGTTTCTTCTGGGAACGGAGCGCGAGGTCTTGCGGACGCTGCGGACTGAACTTGGACCAGTCAATCGGGCTGGCGTCGAGATCGTGAACGGTGAGGCGGTTGACCGGCTTGGTCTGATGCTCAATCGCATGGTCGGCATTCTTGCCCCAGCGGTCGGTGGTGGAAACGATGAGGCCGGAGGTGAACAGTGGATTTCCCAGCGCGGTGAAATAGGAATCAATATCCTCCTTGGAAACGGTGTGCTCCGGCAGGAAAAATTTGCACTGGATGCCGCAGAACTCGCCGGTGGCGCGCTCCTCCGCCACGACATCAATACCCACGTCGCCGACTTTGCCCTTTTGCGGCCAGTCGTTGAACATCCAGACGCGCGAGAAACGTTCGGCGTAGATGGGGTCGAGTTCGAGGTAACGACAGAGCAACCGCTCGAAGCGGTCGCCAAGGTCGCGATTGGATTGGGCGTCCGCGCGAAAATGCGCGAGGACGTCATGGATCGAAGTTTTCGCCATGCAGACAGGGATTCGCTCGCGGGCGAATTGGTGCTGTCTGCGGAGTGCGCCTTGAAAGAAACCGCGTGCCTAAAAAAGAGGGGCGAACCTACTAACGCCCCGCATCAGGCACGTGGATGCCTTTCAAGGAGCGATTTCGGCGCGCCCCCAGCGGGGCGCGCTTCCATCACTGTCCTTGAATGCGAAATTTCCACGTTTCGATGCGGACAGCAGCAAAAGCTGCGCGAAATGATTTTGGTTAAATTGGTCTTCTGGTCGTTGTGTTTTTAATGACGCAAAGAGGATAACGACGTAAGCCGCTGATGCAAAGCAGGGAGTTGAACTCGGGTGGCCTACCGCGTTGAATCCTTGCGCCGCCCAGAACACCGTGCCACTCCCGCCCACCTGTTTTATCTGGGTGAGATTCCCGCCCGCATCGTAAATGTTCGTAATCCGAAGACCGTTTCGCGGCAGGCGCGCGGAAACGGCCAGCGGTCACAGCAGGATAAGAAATGTAAACCAGCGCCAAACCACGGGAGCAGGATGCAGTATCCGAATGCTAATCCAATCTCAAACACGCCCAAGGGTTTGATATGATCCACTTGAAACGGATGCCTGATTCAGGCAAGCAGAAAACCGACATAGCTGGAACAGTCGCATCCACCACCGAAAGCGAATTGGACGCTGAGAGTGAAAAAACCTCCGAAGGCGTCCTTGGTTGACAGGGACAGCGCTACGTGGCGGGCAAGGCGTTTGGACGTTCAGTCAGATGTAGGCGAGCTTTGCTTCATTGTTGTAGCGTTCGTAGCCGAGAAGCTGTGCTAGCGTTTAATAATCTTCATGGCATCCTGCGTGCCTTGGTTGGCATGTACAAGTTCATTTTAGAGGACATGGATGTCGTCGAGTTCGATTTGAAAACTGCCATGTTCCTCGATAATCGTTAGCTCGATTGAGAGGTCTGAACGGCCTTCCTCTTTGGTCCAAAGCGGCATAATAACAGACCATTTGGGCGGTTCAGCATTTTGAACCTTCACAATATCCATCGCCTTATAAGCGTCGTCGGGAGGCAGTGTTAATTTACGATTGTACATCGTTATCACCCCCGCCATCTGTTGGGCGCTTAACCTGATTCCATGCGTAAGAGATTCAAGCTCCGAAAACTGCTGCCGGACCAGCAATTCTATGATTTGCCGTACTGGCTCTTTTAAGATTGATGAGTTCATGGCCAATTCAATTCCGATTTCCAGGTGTCCGCGTTGGAGTTGTCTTATCTACTCCAAAACTTCGGAAATGAGCATCCGCTTCCGTAATGGCTTGCCGCGCCTGAGGTGCAGGCACCCCTGCTTGACGGAGAGCTTTGTATTCAATCCGTCGTTCAGCGCCATTATGTACCCCCCTCCAGCTTGTCGCTGCACCTGTGTAGCCTCGCAATGAGGAGTTCCTCTGGCCGTTGATGGACCAGGGAGTTGCATTCCGGACGCCGCCTGCGAATTATATCCGGGAATATCTCTCACCGCTACATCTTGTATAACATGGTGTGCATTCTTCAGGCCAGTCGCTCGAAGCTCGCCGACCGAAAGCGAACCGGGCGTGCTGAGGTGAAGCAGACTCATTAAATCACGCTCTTGTGTTGACCGGGACGTGCCAAAAGGCGGGCTAGGCATTGAGATGTTCACTTTGATGTTGACGTGTACAAGTTCATTCGTTCCCCCGCGCATTACTGCTTCAGGACGTCGTCTCTCACAGGCCCATCTTCACCGCTGTAGCTATAACAAATAATCCGGACTTCAGGGCGCGCCAATCGCTTCGGCACTTCCATCCCCCGGGCCGCCTCGACTACCAAATTTGCGACCTTTTGCATGGTTTTAGTGTGCCAAACATCAAATTCGCCATCGATTTTTGAGTCCGCCATCTCATTAAATGAATCGAGGAGATCAGGACACGTCATCTGACATACAGCTTTCTCCACACGGTAATGATATGGTGACGGAGTCGGAAACACGATGATGCGCCCAGAGTCCAACCAGATTTCGACACGCAAGTGATCCCATCTGATTTCCTCATTTATGGGTGCAGCTTCCTCAATGTATTTCCTCCATAGTTCACGAAGTGCTTCTGTCACAGTAGCAGTTTCGGCGTCCCCGATGTAATTAACCGGCGGATCTTTATCATCCGTTTTCCAAATCATACGTCACTTAATTTTTCGAGTCGTGTTCTCTATTCCAGTTCGCAATTGATCAACATAGCCTCGAACAGCTTGGGCCGCATCCTTCGGCGGAATGCTAGGGTTGGCCTGCAGAATCGAATTCAGTTTGCTCCCAACTGCTTCATTGTATTTTGCATGAGAGCCAAGATGAATGTCTTTTCCGAGTCGAATTCCGTTCTCTGCCCCATTAATGTTGAAACCACCCTCTGCCGCCCGTTTGACAAGTTCGTTCCCTCGCATTTCCCAAGGAATAATGTGATGAGCTTGACCACCCGCTCCTTCAACCGCTCTGCGGAGACGTGCCCTTGCGACACCTTCGGAAACCCCCAACTCGCTCGTGAAATTTCTCGCTTCACGCGAAAACAACCGAGATAAAAATCCCGGAGCTTCGCCCATGCGGCTTGTTAGTTTGACAACAGGAACTGCTACGCCAGCCGTTGCGACTTCCTGCGCTACGGTCGTGTAAAGGTCGAGCGTTCCCCCTGCGATTTGTCCAACGCCACTGATTCCCGAAATATCCCCGACTGTTGTAGAGCCGGGCCTCAAATCAGCCATCATCTCGTGATAGCTCTGCCAACCGGTGCCTTTCCGATCTCCAAATCGCACAGCCATTGCATTCAATGCTTCGTTTCCTCGGTATTGTGCAATGCCCGGGCCAATGCTCGGAATCGAATCATACCATTCGTGTCCGGTCGGGTCCGTGTAACGCAGCGGATTATTCCTCACATAGCTGTACCTGTTGTATGCTTGCGGATCAGCAAAGCGTGGAATAACACTGTCCGGCTGGATGAATCTTCCCAGCACCGGGTCGTAATAGCGCGCTCCGTAATAATAGAGGCCCGTGTCCTCATCCAACACCTGGCTGGTGTAACGCTTGGAAACCGGGAAAGCGGTGGAACTCTCCGTAAACCGCTCCTGCCCGAACGCCATGTATTCGTAATGCTGACTGCGAACGCCATTTTGGTCCGTTTCAATCGCGGTCGAGTGGAGGTGATCGGGATGATAATAGACAAAGACGTTGGTGCCGGTTTTGTCGAACGTGCAAACCGTCTGGCCGTTGGCCGAGATGTGGAAAAGAATCTGCCCGTTCTTCTCTTCGTAGCCCCCACCAATCCAAACCTGCATTCCATTGGTGCCGCTGGTCTGTTTCCAGAGCCGTGATCCGCCCGAGTCGTAGCCGAACATCGAATACACGTTGTTGGTCGTCACCACGTATTCCAAGCGGTTCTCTGGATCGTAACTCAGCCGTTGCGAGCCGCGCACCAGCATGTTCCCATTCGCATCGTAAGCGTAATTCCGCCCGTTGGCGCTCTTGACCGCGTGCGGAAGGCGCGTGCCGTAATCGTAAGCCCCGCCGCCATTCTCCCCGCTGCTGGTGAGATTGCCGATCGCATCGTAACTGAACGTCGTGGACTGGCTCACCGCCGGGCGCGTCAAGGAAATCAGTCGATGCAGATCATCGTAAACCAGGCTCGAAAGTGCGGCGGAGGCGGTGTTCGAGTAAACCCCGTCGCTGATGCTCTTGAGATTCGAAACTCGATCGTACGTGTAGCTCAGGTTCTGAAGGTTGATCGTTCCCTTGGTCGTGAGATTTTGCTGCAACCGTTTTGAGTTGGCGTAATAACCGAACGTCGTGGCGACGCCGTTGCCAAAGGTTATCCCCGTAAGCTGGCCCACTGCATTGAAGCCTTGTGCCGACCAGAATACCGTGCCACTCCCGCCCACCTGTTTTACCTGCGAAAGATTTCCGCCGACATCATAGATATTGGTGATCGTCGGCCCGCCGTTAGGGTAGACATTCAGCGTTACCCGATCCGCATCGTCGAAAGAAAACTGGTTGGTGTAGGTGCCGCCGTTCTTGTTCAAGTAACGCGCCGTTTTGACTGGCCGCCCGCGCACATCGTAACCGGTCTTCGCGTAACCTTCCGGGTCGATCACCTTGTAAAGCTGGCCCGGATAAACCGTGAAATTCCCATCGTCACTCTGGTCGTAAACGTTGGTGACGCCGTAAACAAAGTGGTTCTGGAAATCGTAAACCTGTCGGCTGCTCAAGCGGCCCAGTGCCGTGTCGTAATTGAAAACCGTGGATTGATTGTTCGCGTCAATCTGCTTGCGCAGGCGGCCGGCAAAATCCCTCTGATACTGCCAAACCCCGAGATCCGGGTCGGCCATCGCCACCATTTGGCCGAGATCATTATAGGCATATTCAATCCGGTTGTTCGCGTTATCCGTGATGTTCGTCAGGTCACCGGCAAGACTATACTTGAACTGTGTCGTGAAGTTGCCACCGCTCGTGACTTCCACGATCCGGTTCGTGCGGTCATAGGCATCCAGCGAATACTTGTGAACCTTGGTTTCCTCATCGGTAAGGACCAGCGTCCACGGATCATTGCCATCATTACAGGCAATCGTTGCCGGGCCAACGGGTGAACCACTGTCACCGCTGGTAGCGGCTAAAGCAGTCAGCAAACCGGAAGTGAAGGTGCCTGTCACCGCGGCGGTGATCTTGTTCGGGCGGCCGATCGGGTCATACTCCGTCAACGCCCCGATTCCCGTCACTGCTTTCGTAAAATTCGTTCCCGAACTGAAGTAAGGCAGTGATTGGAACCGCACCCGGCCCCGCTTGTCGTAAACCGTGTCCGAAATGCGGAAGCCGTTGGCTTCAGCTTCATCGCGAGTTTGAATCACCCGGCCAAGGCCGTCCGAATAGCTCCACGTCTCATGCCCGTTGGCGGCGTCCACTCCATCGTTTTTCCGTACCCGCACGGAGTTGGTGGAAATGCCGCTTTTCAATCCCAGCCGGTAATCGTATTTCGCCAACCAGACCGTGGCCGGCCCATTGGGTGTTGTGGAAACATCCGTCTCCACCAAACGCAGGAACGCATCGAACAGATTGGACCGTACTAGCCCAGTCGGCCCCGTGGACGAACGAAGCTGCCCCGAACGCGCATCGTAAATCGCCGTGTTCGTCAGGGTGTTGCCCGCCACCTGTTGAATGGGAAAGGTCTGATACGTGGAATCGTAAACCGTCGCCGTCACAATCCCCGCTTCATCGGTCGCGCTGTTCTGATTGTTGTAGCTGTCGTAATCGAAACTATTCGTCACGTAACACGTTGGGCACATCCGGTCACGTTGTTGCGTCAGGTTTCCCGTGCTGCCGTCGTATTCATAGAAGCTCTCGCGCAGAGTGTCCGAACCGGCGCTGTCCGAGGCGACCGTAGAATGCTCCGGCTTGTCCAGAATGTTCGTATTGGCCAGTGCGGCAAACGTGGTGAACTGATAAACCGTGTCGCCAGCCACATCGGAAAATCCGTGGCTTGAAATTGTCACGTTGGTGACTTCGCCGAAGTTGATTGTGTTGGTCAGATTGCCGGTGATCAGGTCATAAAAATACTGTTGCGCCGTGGCGCGATAAGCGTTGGTGTTACCTGGATAATCCAACGCAATAGTCTGGCCCGTGAATGCGAAATGCCGTCCGCTGCCAAGATCGGCATCCTCCACCTTGTTCAGCACCAGCCGGTAAATCTGACCGTTGGTGCCGATGGTTTCCGACTGAAACAAATTGCCCTTCTTCCCAAGCGCGGCGGGGGTGTCCTGATATTCGCCCAGCGCGGCCTGATCGCGTCCGCCCGCTTGATGAAAATAGCTGATGTTAGTTAATCCAAGGGGATCGACTTCCGTCGTTTTGGCAAAGCCGTCGAATTCCCGCCGAACCGAATCCCATTTGCCGCCTTCATAATAATAAGCCGTGGTGTTGCTGGGATAGAGGCCATCGGAGACGGAAACGGATGAAACCACTTGCAGCGGAAAAGGCAGCAGATTACGGGAAAGCGCATTCGTGGTTTCCCGGTTGTTGAACTGCGTTGAAGGTTTGTAATTCACCCACATGCTGCCACCCACACCGTTGCTGATCGCATTGAGCAGGTCCGGAAACGGGCCTTTGCTGAGTTCCACCGCGTAATAAGGAGCCACCAGACCATTTGTATAGGCTTTCATGACATGATCAGGAATTCCGTCGCCGTTCATGTCCAGGAAACGCGAGTAAGCCTGCTGCACGCTGCCGTTGTCATACCCCGAAAGCAGGCCGACATAATCCGAATTGATGGAGATTTGATTCTGGCTGTAATAGGGACCGTAAACAACGGGCGCGGCAAAGTTGGTGCCCGTATTGATTTGAAGCATCAGATTGGTGATGGAACAGCTTATCTGGACATACAGCCGATCCGGCAATCCATCCCCATTGATGTCCATCAATCCACGCTGCCGGTGATCCTGAATATTGGCACTCCCCAGGACGGGATCATATTCCGTGTAGTAGGTGGAACCCACCGCCCAGCATGTGCCCGTATACGGAGCCACCGCCATAATGCCTCCCCAGAGAACCGGCGGTTCAAAGCTGTAGCCGTCATTGAACTCCACTACGTAATTGGTGAGTGTGTCGGTTGACTGCACGTTGTCAGTGGCAGGATTGATCGGATACATCACCCGGTCCGGCAATCCGTCCCCGTTGATATCGAGCATCCGCACGGAAGGTGAATTTAAGCGTTTGCCGTAATCCCCGGGAGTGTAAACGCGATCATAGGACGTAAAGCTGAAAAGGTTCGTCCCGGTGAAGCCATTGCCGGTATTGAACTGAACGAAAAAATTGGTGTAAACCGTCAGGCCCGTTCCGCTGCCAAAAATTCTCGCCAACAAGCGGTCGGGAAGGCCATCACCGTTCAGATCGGTCATCATCACATCCGGGTTGACTCCGCCATTGCGTTCGATCACCCGGTAGTTGCTCTCCTGCGGATCAGCGGCGAACCGATTGACATAGAAAACATTGGTCCATGCCACGTCGTTCGTGCTCACCCAGTTCGTGCCTCCATTCAACTGCACCATCAGGCGGGTGTAAGGATAATTTGTCGCTGCGGACAACGACTCTATGGGATCGCACACGCGGTCGGGCAAACCATCCCCATTGATGTCCAGCACCCGCGTATATTGCGCGCTGAGATTCATCCAATACAAGTTGTTGGAGCTGCTCAAAAAGGCCCACACGGAGTCGTGGTAGTTCTGTATGCTCAATGGCCCGTAACGGGCCGGGGCATCGAAACCGCTCCCATTATTGCGCTGCACCCAAAAGGCGTTGAGCGGCGCACTGTTGGTTTGAAACACCCGGTCCGGCAAACCATCCCCGTCCATATCCATCAACTCGATATATTGACCTCCAGTAGTGGTTCCCGCGACCATGTTGTAGTAGTCCGAAAAGTCGTTGGGCGGGATATACAAATTCGTCCAGTTCACGGTCGGCTCAAACGCGAAATTCTGCGCCGTGTAATCAAACGTGATCGGCGGCAGGCTCGAACTGAGATTGGTGCCGAAGCGTGTGACCGATTTTAGCAACGTGCGATACGTGTTCGTGGACAACGCATAACTCAGCCGATTGCTCCACACCACCTGGCCCGAAACTTTGTGAACCAGGGCATCCAGCCGCTTGCTCTGTTCCACTCGATAGCCGGAAATGTAACTCAGCTTCACATCGGGTCGGGTGCCGAGAATGAAATCAACCGTGTGCGTATTGGTCAGCCCCGTGATGTGGCCATTGTAGCTGAGCTTGAGCGGATATAGCGTTCCGCTGATATTCGTATAGATGTAATCAACGGTATCCCCCAAAACCGTTTCCACATGCGCCAATGACCAGTGATACGTGCCTGTCCAAGCGTTCGACGACCAGCCGCTCTTGGGATTGCTCATGCGGCTGGTGTTGGTGATGCCAAAGAAGTATTTGTTCCCACCCGGGTCCGTCACCTGCCATTGATTCCCGTTTGTCAGTAGTTGGAACCGCAGAAAGCCGCCTTCGATCTCAGCCCGGTATTCGCCAGCCGCAATCGGTATCAGCGAAGCTCCCTGTCCATTCAAGGAAAAGGTGAACCCCTTGCTGTCGTCGTATAACTTTTGAGGGATGCCATTGGTCCATACCACCGGCACACCCCGCTTGGTCTCCCGCTGGATAAAACCAAAATCCAGACTCCACCCCGGTCCGCAAAGGCTGTTGTCATTCGCGCTGTTGTAGGAAAGCGAAAGACTCGGCGCGCTGTCATGTCTGCCTGGAGCCAATGAAAACGGCACCGTATAGCCGAACCGTCCCGTGAACCGGTCCGCCTGAAAATTGAGCCGGTCGGAATGCGCGGAGACCGTACCATTCCCTGACAGGTTTCCCGCGCTGTTCTCGCCGGAACGAGGAGTTTGCCCAAAAGCAAGAAGCTGGCTGGCCAGCAAAACGAAAACGTAAAAACGACTCATAAGCAAAGTGGTTGAAGTCAATCTTGGAATCACGGCACCGGACAAACCGGCAGGCTGATGGAATCCAGCGTGGGCGTGGCAAGCGGAACACTTGGCTGCATGCCATGGAAAAGCTTATAAAGATCGGATATCCCATCCAACCCGCTGTCCGGGCGGAGCGGATCCGTCCTCGTCACCAATTTTTCATATGCATCCGTAAGCCCGTCAAAGTCGCTGTCGAGCGGAGTCCCCAAAATCACGAAGGCCGACGCCAGCGGCAAATCATTCAACTGATAGCGATTGCAATGAAGACCTTGCCCCATCCATGCCCATAGATAGTTCGTGCTGGTCGAAGGCCCGAGGATCGCGTTGGCAAATACGTCATACGATGCTCCGTCCAAACCGCCTTGAATCGAAAAAGCCATGCTCACGGTCTGGTTGGTAAGCCAGACACCGGCTACGTTTGTTGCCCATACATCGCTGCTCGTCACACAACCGTCCGCATCGCCCAGCCATTGCAGAAACCCCGAACCGGTAATCGCATTCAAGGTTGGTAGGCTGGAAAATGTATTCGAAGCAGAATTCAGAGCCTCCGCCGCAATCGGCGCATCGTAAAAAATGGAATAAATCCCCGCGATACCTCCAATGGTGCCACTGTCCAGCGGTCCATCATACGTCGAGAGATCGTCAAACATCCCATGAGCCTGCGCAAACCCGTTGCTGGAACTGCCCACCAAAAACCCACCCGCAACAACATCCGGTCCCGGGTAAACGGTCAGGGCCGCTCCATTCGTGGCCGGGTTACCATCCAGATAAAGCGTCGTGTTGGTTTCCGAATATGTCAGCCCAATGTGATGCCACGTATTGTTCGTCCAGGTGATCGGTGCCGACAGGTAATCCACTGCCGCTCCATTGGTTTGCGCCGAGAAATAGATGTTCGCTCCTGCCGGATCAGTGTAAAGGCTCCACCAGCCATAACTGGCGTTCGTGGTATAGGAACCAACTTCGATCAAACGGCTCCACTCTCCCGGACCGCTCCCACCCGCATTCGTGCTCGACCACAGCGGCGCAAACCAAAACAAAATCGTTCCCCGATCCACCGTCAAATTCGTGTAGCCATCCTCCTCGACCGTGTTGTAGCGCAGCCACGCGGCATTCGTGCTGTCGATCAACAGCGAATTTCCGAGCCCATCGTTCGTGCTGCTTAATCCCTCGAACGACATGGGCGCATAACCCGCTCCGCTCAACCAGTCCGTGTCCTCGAAATGCCACCAGTTATAGGACGAATAATCAGGCAAGGATTGCGCCTGAGCCGTTCCCGAGAAACAGGCCATTGAGGTGGCAAGCGCAAGCAGGCAATACAAGCAGCGAAATGGTTTCATAGGCGGGTCTTCTGGGTTGCGAAAACTGATTACAAATATCTCAAAGGCGGCTGCTGAAAAGGAAACGACAGATGCCTTGGCCTGGGGGAAGCAGCAAAAAATGCGGATGCGTTCTGCGCATAAACAACCTGAAAATTGATGATCCGCTTTTGAATGTCCCAACCTTCATTGAGTGCCGAGCTCTTCTAACGTCCGAGCCAAACAATTGCAAGTAATTAAGTCAGTAGTTAACGACATGGTTCCATTTTTTCGGCCATCTTCGACATCTTGGTTGGTACGCTCATTTCGATAGGCGTAAACTGCATGGCAAAAGCAATCACCCAGAGACATGCGATGCGTTAAAAGAAGGCATTCACGATGAATCCACCCCATTTTTTCACACTCATAAATACAGGGGTGGGAAGAAGATGATGCAGAGAATGGTCATACCGAGTGGGTTCCTTTCTGATAAAGACAACAAAATGTCGATAGGAGGATTCAGCTACATACCAATGGCTTACGTAAAACCGAAAATTTAATTCGTTGCCATTTTGATGAACAAGGGGCGATCAAGCAATTTTCTGACTCTTCAGGAGTTTGCACCCGCCATAGGTATTCAAGGATTTGATATTGCACCTCAGAAAACACATAACCTGCCGAAGCGGACCGCCATAGCTGCGTCCAACGCGTGTATTTGAAATTACGTTGTCCTTGCAAACGGCACAGTGATGTCTGAATAATTGATCTTACACATAGGAGAGAGCGTCGTCCTCCCTTTACAATTTTCGAATGGATGATTTGATATCGCAATGGATGCACCCGAAATATCGGTTGCGGCCTCGGCCGCTAAAGAGTTGGGGCTGGATCAGTTGCCCCCTGCAATTTATCAGGACATTCTGCAGCCCGCTGCCAAGGAGGCCGGAGACAAACTGCTTCTTGTCGCTCGCGCCGTCGGAGTATTTATTAGGCCCTTGAAAGCCATTGTCTGGAGCGCTGATCAGTTTGAAACATATCTAGCGGCGAAAGTAACAGCGCGTTTGGCGAAGAAGCCTCCCGAAGAGATCAAACAGGCAAACTCCGCTATTGCCGGTCCGATCCTCATTGGAATGTCGTTTTCAGCAGAAGCGCCCCATTTGCGTGAAATGTTTGCTAATCTCCTTGCGGCTGCGATGCACGCACCTACTGCTGACCGCGCTCACCCGGCGTTTGCTCAGGTAATCCAGCAACTCAGCGGACCGGAAGCTACAATACTGAAAGAGTTGGCAAAAAAGCACAAAAGCGGTTCGGTTTTAACCCGTGAAGTGGTGATTCGAATCCCGCCTGAAAAGAGTGCCGACACCCGAGTTTTTTCTCTAGTAATGCGGATGATGTCAGACAAACCGAGGATTGCTGAATCTTGGAAAGCTTTTTGTTCTGAATGTGGGACATCTGATGCCTCGCTTGCCCAAACGTATTATACAAATTTCATTCGCCTTGGGATCATAGCCGAACGCCTGGAATCTCCTCGAGACAGCTCTGCCGCCGCTTTGATCCGAGCGCGTGGAACGGGCCATGCCGGTCGAACTCTGATTTCGCACGTTGAGTTAACTGAGTTCGGAGATTTATTCTTGGATGTTTGTGTGAGAGATATTTGAACGGCAGTTTGCTCTGATAGGGAAAGCTCAGGCCTAGCTTCTCGGCAATTTCCTTGTTCGTCAGCCCTCGGGAAACCAGTGCCAGAATCTCGGATTCGCACGGTGCCGGGCCGATCTCCTCCGAGGCGGGTTTGCGTTTGTGAAAGGCTTTCACCACCATCCGGGCAATTTCCCCGGTCATCGGCGCGCCACCGGGACTGCACGTCCCGGATGACCAAGCTGCGCTCTGCGGGCCGCCGGTCGGCCTTGTCTCTGACCTGACCCCCGAAAAGTGGACGTGACAAAGGGAGAGATCTGCTGAGAAGAAAGAGCAGCAGAACTATGAAGAAGAGCAAATTCAGTGAGGAACAGATCATCGGGATATTGCGCGAAGCCGAAGGTGACACGCCGGTGAAGTCGGTATGTGCGCGGCACAACATCAGCGAGCCGACCTTTTACAAGTGGCGCTCGAAGTATGGCGGGATGGATGTGAACGAAGCGCGACGGTTGCGTTCGTTGGAGGAGGAGAACAACCGGTTGAAGCGGGCGGTGGCGGACCTGACGGTGCAGGTGCAGATCCTCAAGGAGGTGAACTCAAAAAAGTGGTAAGCCCGTCGTCCAAGCGGCGGGCGGTCAAGCTGGTGGTTGAAACCGGGATCGGCACCGACGGCAGAGGCATGTCGGGCACTGGGGTTGGCGCGTTCGAGTTATTACCGCAACAGCACGATGAGTGCGGAACGTCGGCAGATGCAGCAGGAGATTGTGGCTTTGAGCGAAGCTAATCCGCGTTACGGGTATCGCCGCGTGACGGCGCTGCTGCGGCGTGAAGGGCATGAGATCAACGCCAAGCGGGTGCAACGGGTGCGCCGGCAGAGCGGATTGCAAGTGAGCCGGCGGCAACGGAAGATGCGGCGTTTGGGCGTTTCGACGGCGGAGCGGCAGCGAGCGGCACGTGTGAATCATGTCTGGAGCTGGGATTTCGTGGAGGACCAGAC
>JBQCEJ010000237.1:0-4499 GCA_051960355.1 Verrucomicrobiota bacterium
TGAATGAGCAGGCGATCTGGGCCATGGCCGAGGAGAAGAATGGCGCGCTGTGGACCGGGACGATCAACGGCAATCTGCAGCGCTTGGAAAACGAAAAGGTGACGAGTTACACGGAAGCGGATGGTTTGCCTGGGACGGCGATTGGCGCATTGCATCTGGATGGCGCCGGGCAACTCTGGGTCGGCACGCTCGGCAGTGGTTTGGGTTCCTTGCGGAATGGCAAATTCAAGTTCGCTTCCGTTCGCGAGGGACTGCACGACAATGTGATTTCGCAGATTGTGGAAGATGATTACGGCTTCGTGTGGTTTGGTTCCAATCGCGGCATCTTCCGCGTGCGCAAACTGGATCTGGATCGTTTCATGTCCGGCCAGCAGTCCAAGGTGGAATCGATCGCGTATGGCAAAAGCGACGGCCTGGCCAATGTGGAATGCGGCGGTGGTTATCAACCTTCCGTCTGGAAAACCAAAACCGGCCAGCTCTGCTTTGCCACCAGCAAAGGAGCGATCTATTTTGATCCGGCGGCACTTCCCTTGAATTCCCGCCCGCCGCCTCTGGCTTTGGAACGCGTGCTGGTCGATGGCCAGTCCGTCTCGTCCGCGAATGCCATTGAACTGGATTGGAATCACAAGAACCTGGAATTCGATTACACCGCGTTAAGTTTCATCGCGCCGGAGAAGGTCCATTTCCGCCGGCAATTGGTCGGGTTCGATCCCGGTTGGGTGGAGGCCGGCACCGCGCGCTACGCCACCTATCCGCGACTGGACCCGGGCCGATATGTATTCCGCTTCACCGCCTGCAATAACGACGGCGTCTGGAACCAGCAACCCGTCACGCTGGCGATCGTTGTCACGCCCGCGTGGTGGCAAGGCGCCTGGTTCCGCGCGCTGGTGGTGCTCGCGTTTGCCGGAGTAATTGCCAGCCTGGCCCGCTATTTCTCGTTACTGAAGATTCGCCGCCGGCTGGCGCGGCTCGAACAATCTCATGCGCTGGAAAAGGAACGCGCGCGAATCGCCCGGGATATTCACGACGACGTGGGCGCGCGGCTCACGCAGATGGCGTATTTGAGTGATCTCGCGTCCACGGAGTTCAGCGATGGCGCAGCGACGGGTGGCGAGCGTTTGAAAGAAATCGCGCGCGCTTCCCGCCAGACGGTGCATGCGCTGGATGAAATCGTCTGGGCCGTCAACCCGCGCAAGGATTCACTGGCGCACCTGGTGGAATACATCAGCCAGTACGCGAACAACTTCTTTCGCGGCACCGCGATTCGCTGTCGGCAGGATCTGCCCGCGACTTTGCCCGACTGGCCGCTGCCTTCGGAGTTTCGGCACCATCTTTTTCTGGCCGCCAAGGAAGCGCTCAACAATATTCAAAAGCATTCCAAGGCGAGCGAAGTCTGGATTCGAGTCGCCTTCCAATCGCGGCAACTCGAGCTGGTCATCGAGGACAATGGCGAGGGATTTTCCATGCCTGAAACCAGTTCGACCCGGGATGGACTCCAAAATATGCGCAGCCGATTGTCAACGCTGGGTGGAACGTGTCATATTTCATCGCAGCCGGGCGTTGGCACGCGGTTGGTGATGACCGTCGCGCTGCCCAAACTCGAGGCGTCCGAGGACGGCGCCTGACGCCGCAACGGACGTGAGTTATTCTGAATTCAAATCGCTGCGCACCATTTTATGCCGATCCAAATCGCCATTGTCGAAGATGATCAAGGCCTGCGGGAATCCCTTGCGGCGTTGATTCGTCGGGCACCGCGCCTGCGTTGCGTTGCCGAATACGCCACCGCCGAAGCCGCGCTGGCAGAGATGCCCGCGGTGCAGCCGAGTGCGGCGTTGGTGGACATCAATTTGCCCGGCATGAGCGGCATTGAACTGGTCGGCAAGCTGAAGGCGAAAATGCCCAAGCTTCAGGTGATGATGATCACGATGTATGAAGACTGCGACCAGATCTTCGCGTCGCTTCAGGCGGGCGCTACCGGTTATCTGCTGAAGCGTTCGCAACCGGCCGAGATCATTCAGGCGATTGAACAGATGCACGCCGGCGGTTCACCGATGTCGCCCGAGATCGCGCGCAAAGTCGTCAGCTTCTTCCACAAACGTTCCGAGCGTTCGGCCGATGTCGAACAATTGACCAAACGCGAAACGGAAATTCTCAGCCAGCTCGCCAAAGGTTACATGTACAAGGAAATTGCCGACAACATGGGCATCGGCATGGAAACCGTGCGCACGCACTTGCAGCACATCTACGGGAAATTGCAGGTGCATTCGCGGACGGAAGCCGTGGTGAAGTTTTTGAACAAGTAGCGCGCCGGGATCGCCCCGCCAGCGGCCCCCGGGTCCCACAAACATGGGATAGTTTATGAGCGCTTCGGTCGCTTAAGCTGCGACCATGATGCGTATTGAGTGTTCATTCTTGGGCCAGGCCGTCGGCTGGCCGGCGCAGGCGTTCCGTGCGCGCGCCCGAACCCGAGGCGCGTTCACTTTGATCGAACTGCTGGTGGTGATTGCCATCATCGCGATTCTCGCAGCGATGCTGCTGCCGGCCCTGGCCAAAGCCAAGGCGCGCGCGCTCAATATTCAATGCATTTCCAATGTGAAACAGGTGATGCTCGGCGTCGCGCTTTCGGCTGGAGATAATGAGGATCGGATGCCGTGCGGGACTTCGACCGACGGCTCGTTGCGGTTCCATCTCGATTACAACGTGAACACGTCTTCGGCCGACACGTCGCAGGGCCATCCACAATTGGCTTACCAGCTTCGCGCTTATCTTTCCGGCACGAAAACAATGCCGGATTATCCCGGGTGGACCTTGAGTCCGGTGATGCTTTGCCCGGCCTTCAGCAAGAACTCGCAATATGCCGGGAACGCATCGGATGCCGATAACATCGATTATCTGCGCAGCTCGTATCGGTTGCGGCGTTATGCGGATGGAGCGCAGTTGTGGGACGATGCCTCGCCCCGGCTAAGCCAGCTTCGAAATCCATCCGGTTCCGGCGCCTACACGGATCTGGATCGCAAGATTCCCGGCGCTACCCAATCCTTGGTGGGGGCTGCTGATTGGAAACAACTGCCGACTGGTCGCGTTCATGGCGAAAACCGGAATTACGGTTTTTTCGATGCACACGTCGCTTCATTGAAAAACAATCGTCATGGCGAAACGTTCTCCACGAACGTGCTGTCTTCCGGTTGGTTCACGGCGACGGAATGACTGCCAGCGTTCCACGCCGAAGTGGAATGCGCGGGGGACAGCCTCAAACCAAGCGTCGCTATTCGGCGCTCTTTTCCTGCTCGCGGCTTCGCGGCTCCAGCGGATTCACATGCAAAATCACCAGTGCAGCCGGGTTCATTCCGTAAATATCGGGCTCATCCCACAAACATGGGATGACGTGAGGTTGCCGCCTGCTATACTGCCCGTCATGATTCCCTTTCATCTGAAATCGGGGAAATTGGCGCAGAAAGCAGCGCTCGGTTTTCATTCACGCCTTCGTAGAGTTCGTGGGTTTACGCTCATTGAGTTGCTGGTGGTCATAGCGATCATTGCGATCCTGGCGGCCATGCTCCTGCCGGCCCTGGCCAAGGCCAAAGCCAAAGCGCTCAGCATCCAATGCGTTTCCAACGTCAAGCAGGTGATGCTCGGCGTTAACCTGTTCGCCTTGGATAATGAGGATCGATTGCCTTATACAACGGATACTGCCAGCGGCGGGCCCGCTGGCAATGGGCCGAATTACAAGCAGCTTTCACTGGACGCCCGCAGTTCATGGATTGATTCAAGCCAGTTGAATAACCGTTCCGAACTGGGCCTGCACATCGCCCCTTTCCTGGCGAATGCCAAAACCCTGAACAACGTCAACACTCTCGAAAGCACGCTTCTGGTTTGCCCGGCGTTCATTCGTAATCCGCAGTACACGGCGCGTCCCAACACAATCAACGGCAACACCGATGTAAACAATTACCGCCGGATGTTCCGGTTGCGGAACGCGGTGGAAGGAAAGCTTCTTTGGTGTTACGGCGGCGCTCGCTTGGGGACCATTTACCAACCCTCGGTTAACGGCGCGATCGCCGATCTGGATCGTTCCTTTCCCGGCGCTTCGCCCACCGAAAACTCCGACGGGAACAGCTGGAGCCAATTGCCGGACAATCCGGTTCATGGCAGGACGCGCAATTACGGCTTCTTTGATGGACACGTCGGGGCGCTCAATGCCACGGCGACCCGTCACGCTGAAACAATGACCACCGGAGTTCAGCCCTACGGCTGGTTCAACGCCACCCAATAATTTCCAACCGAAAAATCCCCCACCAACATCAATAGTCATCCCCCAGACTAAAATGAAAATACCAACCCCAAAAAATGGACTCCTTGTCACCGTCCTGTTCGCAGCGCTGGCCGCGACGTCCGCGCACGCAGCCGACAAGACGAAAGCGAACAACGCGACGGACCTCAATCTGGTCGGCAGTTGGTCCAGTGGCTCCGTACCCACCGCGAGCGATCTGGCACTTTTC
>JBQCEJ010000238.1:0-7091 GCA_051960355.1 Verrucomicrobiota bacterium
GAACGATGCGCATGTTGTCCGACACCGCCACGAACGCGCCCTTTTCTTTTGCGAGCACGGTTTCCAGGTAGGATTTCCGCGCTGGTGCGGTCGGATGCAGCATGTTCCAACGACGGCATTGAATCGCCTCGTTGCGAAGACGCTTGTAGTTGGTGGCGCTCCAGACATCGACCGAAACATCGTAACGCTCCGCAAGAATTTGCTGCGCGCGCAACGCCTGATTGATGATGGGTCCGCTGCCAAAAATGTGGGCCTTCGCCTTTTTCCCTTCAGGTCCGGCTTTGAAGCGATACAGCCCTTTCAAAATGCCTTCTTCGCAGCCCGGAGGCATGGCCGGCATCGAGTAGTTCTCGTTGTAAAGGGTCAGGTAATAGAACAGGTCTTCGCCGTCGTGGAACATCCGCTTTATGCCGTCGGCAATGATCACCGCCAGTTCGTAACCGAACGCCGGATCGTAGGTCATCAAGGTGGGAATCGTGCTGGCGAGCAGCAGACTGTGGCCGTCCTGATGTTGCAGGCCTTCGCCGTTGAGCGTCGTCCGACCGGAGGTGGCGCCGAGCAGGAATCCTTTGGCTTTGATGTCGCCGGCCAGCCAGACGAGATCGCCGATACGCTGCGGTCCGAACATCGAATAATAGATGTAGAACGGAATCATGTGCTTCCCATGCGACGCGTAGCTGGTGCCCGCTGCAATGAAGGAAGACATGGAGCCCGCTTCGGTGATTCCCTCTTCGAGAATCTGTCCGTCCTTGGCTTCGTGATAGTAGAGAAGCGATTTGATATCGACCGGTTCGTAGAGCTGGCCTTTGGATGAATAAATGCCGATCTCGCGGAACAACGCATCCAGACCAAACGTGCGGGCTTCGTCTGGAATGATCGGAACAATCTGGCGGCCGATCGATTTGTTGCGCAGCAGCGTGCTCAGGAGGCGAACGAACGCCATGGTCGTCGAGACTTCCATCAAACCCGAGCCTTTGAAAAATTCAGCAAACGATTCGATCTTGGGAACGTCGAGCGGTTTCGCTGTGACAGTTCGTTTGGGCAGGAAGCCGCCCAATTGTTTGCGACGCTCCAGCAGATACTTCGTCTCTTCGCTGTTGAGTTCAGGACGATAGAACGGAGTTTCGGCAATGACATCGTCGCTGATCGGCACATTGAAACGCTCGCGGAACTCGCGGAGTTCCTTCTCGTTCATCTTCTTTTGCTGATGCGAGATATTGCGGCCTTCACCGGCTTCGCCCAGGCCGTAACCTTTGACCGTTTTGGCGAGGATGACTGTGGGCTGGCCTTTGTGCTCAAAGGCGGCCTTGTAAGCGGCGTAAACTTTCCGGGTGTCGTGACCACCGCGCAGAAGCTTGCGAATCTGATCGTCGGTGAGGTGATGGACGAGCTTGAGCAGTTCAGGATATTTCCCGAAAAAGTGTTTCCGCGTGTAGCTGCCCGGTTCGACGGAATATTTCTGGTAATCGCCATCGACAGCTTCGCCCATGCGCTTGAGCAAGAGTCCGCTGGTATCGCGCTTCAGCAAATCATCCCAATCGGAACCCCAGATCAGCTTGATGACATTCCAACCCGCGCCGCGGAACAGCGCTTCGAGTTCCTGGATGATTTTGCCATTGCCGCGAACAGGGCCGTCGAGGCGTTGCAGATTGCAGTTGATGACCCAGATCAAGTTGTCGAGATTCTCGCGCGCGGCGAGCGTGATGGAGCCGAGCGATTCCGGCTCGTCCGTTTCGCCGTCGCCCAGGAATGCCCAGACTTTCGGCTCTTCGCCATTGATGACGCCGCGCGCCTGGAGATAGCGATTAAACCGGGCCTGATAAATCGACATGATCGGACCGAGCCCCATGGAAACCGTGGGGAACTGCCAGAAATCCGGCATGAGATACGGATGCGGATACGATGAAAGCCCACCCCCGTCGGCCAGTTCCTGGCGGAAGTTTTGCAAATGCTGCTCGTCCAAACGGCGTTCCAGAAAGGCGCGCGCGTAAACGCCCGGCGTCGCGTGGCCCTGGAAGTAAACCAGGTCGCCCGTGAACTTGTCCGTGCGGCCGCGAAAGAAATGATTGAAGCCGACTTCGTAAAGCGTCGCCGCCGAGGCGAAGGTCGAGATGTGGCCGCCCAACCCATTATGCTTGCGGTTGGCATTGACCACCATGGCCATGGCGTTCCAGCGGATATGGCTCTTGATGCGGCGTTCCATTTCCCAATCGCCGGGGAATGGCGCCTGGTCTTCCGTGCGAATCGTGTTCGCGTAAGGCGTGCTGACGGCGCGCGGCGTTTCCACGCCGGCATCTCGCAGTCGATCACCCAAGCTGGTCAGAAATGCTTTGGCGCGTTCCGGGCTCTGCTGGACCAAGGACGCTTCGATCAACGCTTCCAGTGAAGCGAGCAGTTTGTCTCCGTCACTGCTGGAATGGCGCGTTTGGCCGCCCGAGGGCGACACCAGATTCTTTTCTTTTTTCTGTGGTTTCACTTTGTTACTCAAATCCTGTTCCATTGCCGGGGCGACATTCGAAATCTTATATCGAACTTCGCGTAAAGCGCGGAATTAGATAACAAGCACTGAGAAATGCCAGCCAAATGTACCATAAACGGCGAAGTAAATGGCCAAATCGGTTCAGTTGAACGCCGTTAATATCCAAGAATCACGGTGGAAGCGCCAATGAAATATCTCGATCTCACCCTGCCCTCGCCCGCGGAAAATCTCGCCTGCGACGAGGCTCTGCTGGATTTGTGCGAAGCGGGCGCGATCGGCGAGAGTCTGCGCTTCTGGGAATCGCAGCAGTACTTCGTCGTGGTGGGTTACGGAAACGCGATTGGCACCGAAGTCAACGCCAGCGCGTGCCAGGCGAGCGACGTTCCCATTCTGAGACGTTGCAGCGGTGGCGGAACCGTCGTTCAAGGACCGGGGTGTTTGAACTATTCGCTGGTTTTGCAAATGGAGAAATCCAGCGAACTGCAAAACATCACGGCGGCCAACCGGTTCATCATGGAACGCAATCGTCGCGCGCTCGAAGCTGTGGTCAATCGTCCCGTCACCGTTCGCGGTCACACCGATCTGGCGATGGATGGCGTGAAGTTTTCCGGCAACGCACAACGGCGCAGAAAAAATTGCCTGCTCTTTCACGGCTCACTGTTGCTGGATTTCGATCTGAAGCGAATCTCAGAGTTGCTGCCAATGCCTTCCAAGGAACCCGACTACCGGCAGAATCGCGCTCACAAAGATTTTGTGACGAACCTGGCAGTGCCCGCAAATTTGATCAAAGAAGCGCTGCGCGCGGCCTGGAACGCGACGAATACTTTGCCCGGCATCCCGAATGAAACGATCGCGTCTCTGGTGCGTGACAAATACGCAACAAACGATTGGAACTTCAAATTCTGACGAACAAAATCTCGCTTCCGCTGTCGGATTTGTTAAAGCTGTAAGCAAACCCGCAATTCACCTGGGAATGCCTTTTGCTTGAAGCGGAGCGGAAGAGGCTCCCAGCGTGGCGCCTCGGTCGTTCGTGTTTTTAAATGCACAACGTGAACAATTATTGCCTGAAAGAAAAACCATGAAATAAGTAAAGACAGTGAAAACCGGAATGCGAAAGAAAGTCACCACCAAGCCAGCCCCGGCGGGCACTCGGCAGAAAATGACCACCGCCGCCAGCGCAAAGCCGGTGACGATTGAGGCGCGTATCGATGTTGGCTTCGGTAATGCCGTTTACCTGCGCGGCGAAGGAGTCGGCTTGAGTTGGAATCAGGGCATCCCGCTCACCTGCGTGGACAGCTCCACCTGGAAGTGGTCGGGCGAAGCGAATGACGCGCTCAAATTCAAGCTGCTGCTGAACGATGCCGTGTGGGCCGAAGGTCAGGACCTGATCGCAGCTCCGGGGCAAAAGCTGGAAGTCAGCCCGAGATTTTAAGGGCGGCGCGGACGTCAAAAAAGCACGTTCCCCTGCCCCGGTCTCTCCCATAAACGTGAATCGTTTATGGGACTTGACCCAGGCCGATTTCAAATCCTGCAAAGCTGGCTGGCGCAACTCGAATTCCGCTGGCCAACTTTTCCCGTTCCCGCTAGTTTCCAAGTCCTATGAAATTCAGATTTTTGCTGAGTGTCGTCGCAGCTTCCGGTTTCTTCACAGCGCCCATCCTGCAAGCTCAGCCGCAATCCACCGTTCACCCGATCCCGGCACGCGCCATTCCGGCGCCGCAACCACCGGCTCAGACCATCGCGGTTTCGATCGATTCCGTTCTCAATTGGGACGCGCAAACGAAGGAAGTCACCGTCACGAACGGAACGCCGCAGGCACATTTTTCATTTTGGCTCACCAACGTTTCTTCAGAGGTGGTCAAGATTGACAACGTCCACACGTCCTGCGGTTGCACAGCTGCAAAGTTGCCCGAACAACCCTGGAAACTGGCTCCCGGCGGCAGTGGTGAAATTGAGGTGACGATGAATCTCGCAGGCAAGTTGGGCATGGTCACCAAGACCGTCACGGTCAGCACCGACAAGGGTGCCAAGATGCTTTTCGTTCGATCGAACATTCTGCCCCCGGCCACTCCCGCCACGCCCGCCATGGGTGCCCGTGAAACGAACCAGAAGCTGGCGCTGACGGACCGTCAAGCGGTGTTCAAGGGCGATTGCGCACAATGCCACTCTGAACCTGCCAAGGGTAAAACCGGGTTTGCTCTGTACACAGCGGCCTGCGGCGTTTGTCACGAAGCCGAGCACCGCGCCAGCATGGTTCCCAACCTTCACGCCATCGCGCAGGAAACCAACGCTGAATTCTGGAAGAACTGGATTACACACGGAAAGGCCGGAACGTTGATGCCTGCCTTCTCAGAAAAAGAAGGCGGTATTCTCAGCGACGCGCAGATTGAATCTCTGGTGACTTACCTGACCGAAGCGATTCCATCGAAACCGCAAATTCCCGCTGCCAAGCCCACGGCAAAAGCCCTTTAGGAAAAGCTCCCCCCGCTTGAAAAGGGCGCTTTCAGATGCACGGATTCGCGAATTACCGGTTGCCTTTCTGTGGCGATATCTAAGACTCAGCCCCGGGCCTTTGGTTCATCCATCCAGATAAGTATCAGACACACCTAATCACAAACAACTGTTCAAAAATTATGCGCACCGCCTTCAAGAACGTTTCGAACATCAAATACGAAGGACCTCGTTCCAAGAACCCGCTTGCCTTCAAACACTACAATCCCAACGAGAAGGTCGAAGGCAAGTCGATGCGCGATCATCTGCGCTTCTCGGTGGTTTACTGGCACACGTTCCGTGGGTTGGGTTCCGATCCCTTCGGTCCCGGCACAGCGATTCGCCCCTGGGATGACGGTTCCAATTCCGTCAAGAACGCCCAGAACCGCGCTCGGGTAGCGTTTGAATTCATCGAGAAACTCGGTGCGCCGTTTTACGCGTTTCATGACCGCGACATTGCGCCGGAAGGCAAGAATCTCGCCGAGTCCAACCGCAACCTTGATGACGTTGTCAAAGTGCTCAAGGAAGAGCAAAAGCGAACCGGCATCAAACTGCTCTGGGGCACGGCGAATCTGTTTTCGAATCCCCGCTTCGTTCATGGCGCTGCGACCAGTTGCAATGCGGATGTCTTTGCCTTTGCCGCTGCCCAGGTGAAGAAGGCGTTGGAAATCACGCACGAACTCGGCGGTGCGGGTTACACTTTTTGGGGTGGCCGCGAAGGTTACTCCACGCTGCTCAACACCGACATGAAGCGCGAGCAGGCGCATCTGGCGAAACTGCTGCACCTGGCCGTCGATTACAAAAAGCAGATCGGCTTCAAAGGCCAGTTCTACATCGAACCCAAGCCCAAGGAACCGACCAAGCATCAATACGAGTCGGACGCGGCTGCCTGCCTGAATTTCCTGCGCGAATACGATTTGCTGCAGCATTTCAAGCTCAACATCGAAACCAACCACGCCACGCTGGCGGGTCACACGATGCAGCACGAGCTGGAAACCTGCGGCGCAGCCGGCGCGTTGGGATCGATCGACGCCAACACCGGCGACGAATTGCTGGGCTGGGACACCGATCAGTTTCCGACCAATATTTATCTCACTACTTATACAATGTTGTCCGTGCTCAAGTATGGCGGCTTCACAACGGGCGGAGTGAACTTCGATGCGAAGGTTCGTCGCGAAAGTTTCGAGCCGATCGATTTGTTTCACGCGCACATTGGCGGTATGGATGCATTTGCCCGCGGTTTGAAGATGGCCGCCGCCATTCGCAAGGACGGCCGCCTGGCTGAATTTGTGAAACAACGTTACGCCTCCTGGGACTCGGGCCTTGGCGCAAAAATAGAGGCTGGCACGATGAACCTCGCCGATCTGGAAAGTTACATGCTCAAGAAGGGGGATGCTGCCGCGAACACCAGTGGCCGTCAGGAATTCCTCGAAAATCTGATCAACGAATTCATCTGATTTCAGAATTCAATTGATCGCGGCGCTCTGGAAAACGGAGCGCCGCTTTTTTTCTGTGGCTCTGCCGAGAAAGCCGTCGCCGGGACGACTCAAAAGGAAAAGGGACTGTCCCGAGTAGAACCTCGGAACAGTCCCCCACTGTTTCAGAACCGGCGTACCATTACCCCCAACCGGCTTTCCCCACCCTATGACAAACCTCTCCTTACACACGAAAGCTACCCTTTTCTGCAATTCAAACCATGGGGACAAGGCGGTAGATCCGGACGGTGGACTACTCCGTTTGAAGCACGGGCAACACGCCCCAATACCTTCCAGTGTTCAGCGAATTGATTTCGATTTGGCGTGTGCCAGATTGTGCGGTGGGAGAAAAACGCATGAAAGAGACTTCAACTCGTCGAAAAGCCGCGGTCACTGCGGACGTTGTTGGCCAACGGCCACGAAAACAACGCGTGCCCGCAAAGTGGAAATCGCATTACGAACATCTTGTCGAACTCCGGCAATACCTCGTCTCGCATCAGGATGACCTGGTTAAAGATGCCAAGGAAGAACAACCTGCTTTCAGCCTGCACATGGCCGATGCCGGAACGGACAGCTACGATCGCGATCTGGCGTTGAGCCAGGCTTCCGCAGAGCAGGATGCGGTTTATGAAATTGACCAGGCATTG